>NZ_JBZAYE010000919.1:0-2240 GCF_058244205.1 Variovorax sp. 20P10.2.4 | reverse complement strand
GCCGACGTCGGCCGCGCCGCGCGCTGGTTCTGCGAGGTGCTGGGCTTCGAGCTCGACTTCATCGCGGGCGAGCCGCCGAGCTACGGCCGCGTCAGGCAGTTGCCGGCCGGTGCCGGCCAGCCGATCTACCTGCGCCTGTGGCAGACCGGCGCGCGCGAGCCGCGTCCCTGGCGCGGCGAGTTCGTGATCCAGGTCGGCCACGACATCGACGGCCTGCATGCGGCCTATCTGAAGCGCGGCGTCACGGTCATCGAGGCGCCGGTGTCGCAGCCTTGGGGCACGCGCGAGTTCGCGATCCGCGAGCCCGACGGGCATGTGCTGCGCTTCTGCGGCCGCCCGTAGCGGCGGGCTCGCCAGAATTGAAACGCTTTTTTACAACTGGCCCGGCCAATTCCTGTCGATCCGGCCGGCCGTCGCTCGACGTGTCAACAGGAGCAGGCAGATTCGAGACTTCGACGCCGTTCCCGATTTACTTCCAACCCTCTAGGAGCAACGACATGCGATTCATGATTCTGGTCAAGGCCAATGCGGATTCCGAAGCCGGCGTGATGCCCAGCACCGAGATCCTCACCGCGATGGGCAAGTACAACGAGGAACTGGTGAAGGCCGGCGTGCTGCTGGCGGGCGAGGGTTTGCATCCCAGTTCGAAGGGCGTGCGCGTGCGCTGCGAGGGCCCGACCAAGCGCACTGTCATCGACGGTCCCTTCGCCGAAACCAAGGAGCTGCTGGCCGGCTTCTGGCTGTTCCAGGTGAAGTCGAAGGAAGAGGCCATCGAGTGGATCAAGCGCAGCCCGTTCCAGGAGGGCGAGATCGAGATCCGCCAAGTGTTCGAGGCCGCCGACTTCGGCGATTCGATGACGCCCGAGCTGCTCGCGCAGGAAGACCGCCTGCGCGCCGAGACCGAGGCCCGCACCAAGCCCGGCCACTGAATCCAGGAGAACCGCCATGCGATTCATGCTGCTGATGATCCCCCACGGCTACGAGAACGCCGCGCCCGGCACCATCCCCGACGACGTCGACGCGGTGTCGGCCATGATGGCCTACAACGCATCGATGCAGGAGGCCGGCATCCTGATCAGTTGCGACGGCCTGCACCCGCCCTCGATGGGCGCGCGCGTGAGCTTTCCGGGCCGCAAGCCCACGGTGGTCGACGGTCCCTTCGCCGAGGCCAAGGAAGTGCTCGGCGGCTTCTGGATCATCGACGTGCCCTCGCGCGCCGCCGCCATCGAATGGGCCACGCGCTGCCCCGGCGGCGAGAACGAGGTCATCGAGGTGCGCCAGATCCAGGAGGTCGAGGACTATCCGGCCGAGGTGCAGGCGCTGACCGCCGAGGCCTTCCCCTCGATGCAGACCCTCAAGAAGCCCGCCAACTGAGCCGGTGAGCCAGAACCCGGGCACCGCCGCGATCCATCGCACCGTCGAGGCGGTGTGGCGCATGGAGTCGGCCAAGATCATCGCCACCGTCGCGCGCATGGTGCGCGATGTGGGCCTGGCCGAGGAGCTGGCCCAGGACGCGCTGGTCTCGGCGCTCGAGCAGTGGAGCGAATCCGGCGTGCCCGACAACCCCGCGGCCTGGCTCACCGCCGTGGCCAAGCGCCGCGCGCTCGACCGCCTGCGCCACCTGCAGCTGGCCGAGCACAAGGCCGGCGAGATCGGCCGCGAGCTCGATGCGTGGCACGAGATCGCGCAGGCCGATTTCGCCGAAGCGGTCGACACCGCGCTCGACGACGACATCGGTGACGACCTGCTGCGGCTGGTCTTCACCGCCTGCCACCCGGTGCTGTCGACCGAGGCGCGCGTGGCGCTCACGCTGCGCCTGCTCGGCGGCCTCGCCACCGACGAGATCGCGCGCGCCTTCCTGGTCACCGAGCCCACCGTCGCGCAGCGCATCGTGCGTGCCAAGCGCACCCTGGCCGAGGCGCGCGTGCCCTTCGAGGTGCCGCGCCGCGCCGAGTTCGAGCCGCGCCTGGCCTCGGTGCTCGAGGTGCTCTACCTGATCTTCAACGAAGGCTATGCCGCCACCGCGGGCGACGACTGGATGCGTCCCGCGCTGTGCGAGGAGGCGCTGCGGCTGGGCCGCATCGTGGCCGAGCTGATGCCCGCGATGTCGGAGGTGCACGGGCTGGTCGCGCTGATGGAGATCCAGGCCTCGCGCACCGCCGCACGCGTCGGGCCTTCGGGCGAGCCGGTGCTGCTGCTCGAGCAGAACCGCGCGCGCTGGGACCACGTGCTGATCCGCC
>NZ_JBZAYE010000918.1:0-2241 GCF_058244205.1 Variovorax sp. 20P10.2.4 | reverse complement strand
GGCTAGCACCTGCTCGATCAGCGCCTCGTGCGTGAGTTCGCCGCGGGCGATGCGCGCGCGCAGCGCGCCGATGGTGGAGTCGTTCTGTGTTGTCATGAAGGAGGAGAGGGCGTTCAGGCGATCACGGGCAGGACGCGCACCGCATAGCGGTGGACGATGCGCCGCTGCAGGCGCGCGTCATGCAACTCGATTTCCATCTGCGCAGCGGGGCGGATGGCCTCGCCGCGCGCGTTGGGCAGCGCCGCCAGTGTGCCGCAGGTCATGAAAAGTCCCTCGGGATCCTTGCCAAGACCCGGCAGGCCGTCGCGCAGCGCGGCCAGCGGGCGGATCGCGGCCAGGGTGCCGCGCTGGTAGTCGACCCAGCGGCCGTCCTCGAGGATGCGCGAGCGCAACTCGATGGCGTCCTGGTGCGCTTCCACGTCGAGCCAGCGCCAGGCCGAGCCAGCCAGCGGCTTGGCGCACATCTGCTTGGAGACGGCGACCGAATAGCTCTCGACCTGGCGGTCGGTGTGGTCCGAGGCCACGCCGAGCCACCACTCGCCTTGCGAGAAGAACAGCAGCGGTTCGGCCTCGCCCGAGCTCTGGTCGCCGAGCGCCTCGATCTCGGAAGACTGCGTGAGCAGCAGCGAGGCCATGCGGTAGTACAGCGGCACGCTCGAGGGGCGCGGCACGCCGAGCGCGGCCAGCTCCTCGATGTGGTGCTCGATGGCGGCGCTGTCGCGGCCGGTCCAGCCGGCCACCACCAGCGCGCTGGGCGCGACGGCGTGCAGCGCGCTGCTGCGGGTGCCGTCCTCGGCGATGCTTTCGCAGGCGATGTGCAGGGTGTTGCGCGTCATCGCTTCAGGCCTCCAGCGGTTCGTGCGCGGTCTCGCGCGCCACCAGCAGCGCGACCAGCGTGAGGCACAGCGCGCCGGTCACGTAGAGCGAGACCGCGAGCGTGCTGCCGTAGGACTTGAACAGGCTGGCGATGATCAGCGGCGCGAAGCCGCCGCCGAGGATGCCGGCCAGCGTGTAGGCCAGCGAGGAGCCCGCATAGCGCACGCGGTTCGGGAACTGCTCGGTCACGAAGGCGGCCTGCGGGCCGTACATCATGGCGTGGATCACGAGGCCGACCACCACGGCGGCGCAGATCGCGAGCGGCTTGGCGCTGTCCATCAGCACGAAGAACACGAAGGCCCAGACGATGCCGCAGAGCGCGCCGATGATGTAGACGGGACGGCGGCCGATGCGGTCCGACAGGCTGCCGAACCAGGGCACCGAGATCGCGTTGCAGGCCGCGCCGATCATGGTCGCGGTCAGCGCCAGCGGCCGCGACAGGTGCAGCACGGTGGTCACGTAGGTGAGGGTGAACACCACCACCAGCGCATAGAGCACGTCGGAGCCGATGCGCGAGCCGCCGGCCACCAGCAGGCGGCGCCAGTGCTGGCCCAGCACTTCCTTGATCGGGGTCTTGGCGGTCTCCTGCTTCTGCTCCATCTCGCGGAACACCGGCGTTTCCTCGACGCCGCGGCGCAGCCACAGGCCGAACAGCACCAGCGCCACGCTCGAGACGAAGGGGATGCGCCAGCCCCAGGACTGGAAGTCCTCGGGGCTGAGCCAGGCCGACACGGCGGCGATGAAGCCGGTGCCGATCAGCGTGCCGGCCGAGGGGCCGACCTGCGTGAACGAGGCGTTGCGGCCGCGTTCGTTCGGCTTGCCGTGCTCCATCGACAGCAGCACCGCGCCGGCCCATTCGCCGCCGAGCGCCACGCCCTGCACGAAGCGCAGCGCGACCAGCGCCACCGGTGCCCAGATGCCCCAGCTCGCGTAGGTCGGCAGCAGGCCCATGAGGCCGGTCGACACGCCCATGATCACCAGCGTGGCGACCAGCACGAAGCGCCGGCCGAGCCGGTCGCCGAGGTGGCCGAAGACGACGCCGCCGAGCGGGCGCGAGATGTAGCCGACCGCGTAGGTCGAGAAGGCGAGGATGGTGCCGGTCAGCGGATCGAAGGAGGGGAAGAAGATCGCGTTGAAGACCAGCGCCGCCATGATGTTGTAGACGGTGAAGTCGTACCACTCGAGCGTGGTGCCGATGGAGCTGGCCATCGCGAGGCGGCCCATCTTGGCGGGCTTGGCGCCGTGCGCGGCGGACGCGGCCGGGAGAGCGTGTTCGGTCATGAGGATCCTGGAATGAGGAAGAAGGTGAAGGAGGCGGTCGGTCAGGCCAGTTCGCCGGCGTGCAGCTTCCAGCCGAGCGCGAGC
>NZ_JBZAYE010000917.1:0-2242 GCF_058244205.1 Variovorax sp. 20P10.2.4 | reverse complement strand
GCGGGCGCCTCGTCCCAGTCGAGCACCGGCGCGAAGCAGGCATCGCTGCCCTCGAGCAGCGCGCACCATTCATCGCGCGTGCGGGTGCGGAAAACGTCGGCCAGGCGCAGCTTGAGCAGCGGCCAGCGCGCGGCATCCATCTGGGCATCGAAGGCCGGGTCGTCGGCGATGCCGCAGCGCTCGCGCAGCAGCGCATAGAACTGCGGCTCGATGGCGCCGATGGCCACGTAGCGGCCGTCGGCGCAGGCATAGGTGTCGTAGAAGTGGGCGCCGCCGTCGATCAGGTTCTCACCGCGCTGGTTGCTCCACCGGCCGCCCGCCTTGAGGCCGTACATCATGGCCGACATCAGCGCGGCGCCGTCGGTCATGGCGGCATCGACCACCTGGCCCTGACCCGAGGCCTTGGCCTCGTGCAGCGCCGCGAGGATGCCGAAGGCCAGGAACATGGCGCCGCCGCCGAAATCGCCGACGTAGTTGAGCGGCGGCACCGGCGGCTCGCCCGCGCGGCCGACCGCGTGCAGCGCGCCGCTCAGCGCGATGTAGTTGATGTCGTGGCCGGCCGCCTGCGCCAGCGGGCCGTGCTGGCCCCAGCCGGTCATGCGGCCGTAGACCAGGCGCGGATTGAGCGCGAGGCAGTCGGCCGGACCGAGGCCCAGGCGCTCCATCACGCCGGGGCGGAAGCCCTCGATCAGCACGTCGGCGCGCGCGATGGCATCGCGCACGGTGGCGGCCGCGCCCTCGGCGCGCAGGTCGATCTGCAGCAGGCTGCGGCCGCGCGCGAGGATGTCGTGGGGGTTGCGCGGCGTGCCGGGCCGCTCGATGCGCAGCACCTCGGCGCCCATGTCGGCGAACAGCATCGCGCAGAAGGGACCGGGGCCGAGGCCCGCCATCTCGATCACGCGCAATCCTTGCAATGGGCCCGGCATCGTCCGTCTCCTTGGCCGCGGGCGGCCTTGTCTGTGTGGAGGACGATCTTGTCGCGGCCCGGTGGGTGCCGCATCGTCGGAAGAGACGAAAGAAGCGACGAGAAAGGCGCGCCGGCCCGGCGCGCGGCGCTCAGCCCGCCTTGGCCACCTGCGCGACCTTCGCGACCTGCGCGCGCCGGAAGCAGGCCGCGTCGTGGTCGTTGACGATGCCCACCGCCTGCAGCCAGGCATAGACGATGGTCGGGCCGACGAACTTGAAGCCACGCTTCTTGAGTTCCTTCGACACGCGCTCGGACAGCTCGGACGACACGGTGCGCGTCTTGCCGTCGTTCTCGATCACCTTGCCGCCGGTGAAGGACCAGCAGAAGTCGGTGAAGCTCTCGCCGCGCGCTTCCATCTCGTTGTAGATCTGGGCGCCGCGGATGGTGGCCTCGATCTTGGCGCGCGCTCGGATGATGCCGGGGTTGCCCATCAGCCGCTCGATGTCCTTCTCGTCGAAACGCGCGACCTTCTTCGGATCGAAGCCCGCGAAGGCCTCGCGGAAGGTGTCGCGCTTGCGCAGCACGGTGATCCAGGCCAGGCCGGCCTGGAAGCCCTCGAGCATCAGCGTCTCCCAGAGCATGCGCGGATCGCGCTCGGGCACGCCCCATTCGGCGTCGTGGTAGGCGCTCATCAGGGCATCGCCCTCGGCCCAGCTGCAGCGGGTGTGTTGCTTCATGCGCCGATGATATCGGCGGTGCTCCTCAAGCGAGCGCGGGTCGCCGCGCCATGAATCCCGTGGCGGCCTCGAACGCGGCCGAGGCGCCCAGCAGCGCCGCGTCGTCCTGGAAACGGCCCACGAGCTGCAGGCCCAGCGGCATGCCGTCGCCGCCGAAACCGCTCGGCAGGCTGATGGCCGGATGCCCGGTCATGTTGAAGGGCATGGTCCATGGATACCAATGCGCGCGCACGTTCTCGTACGGCTGGCCGTCGATGTCGAGCGGCGCGAACAGGTCCTGCTCGAGCGCCACCGCGGAGCGCGTGAGCGTAGGCATCGCGAGCAGGTCGGCGCGCTCGAACAGCGCCTGCACGCGCTTGAACAGCTGCGAGCGCGCGAACATCGCCTCCTGATATTCGACGCCGCTCACGCCGGCCGCCGACTCGACCTGGCGCCGGAAGGTCTCGCTGAAGCTGTCGGGATGCCGCTCGACCAGCGGGCCGAAGCGCGCGCGCCACACCGTATGGTTGATCGCGCGCCAGATCGGCTCGACCTCGAAGCCTTCGCCGTCGAAGTGCTCGATGCTCGCGCCCAGGTCCGCCAGCGTGCGCAGCGCGGC
>NZ_JBZAYE010000916.1:0-2243 GCF_058244205.1 Variovorax sp. 20P10.2.4 | reverse complement strand
TCGCGAGCGCATTGCGCGTTTCCACGCGCTGCTGCAGCAGCTGCGTGTGCGCCGCCTCCTGGCTCGCGAGGTTCTGGCCGGCCTGCGCCACGTCGAGGCCAGAGACCGCGCCGGCCTCGTAGCGCGCGCGCACCAGCGCCACGATGCGCCGCGCGTCCTCCATGCCGGCCTCGCTCAGTGCGATGCGCTGGTTCAGGTAGCCGGTCTGCCAATACAGATTGGCGGTGGTCGCGACCAGCGCCAGCGCCGCGGCCTGCCGGTCGGACTGGGTCGCCTTCAGTTCCCAGTCGGCCGCGCTGCGCACCGCCGCGAGACGGCCCCAGAGGTCGAGCTCGTAGCTCAGCGTCACCAGCGAACTCGAGCTCGAGCCCGCGACACCGCCGCGCTTGAGGTCGTAGCCGCGGCTGGTGGCGGCCTGGCCGACCACGCCGGGCGTGAGGTTGGTGTCGGCCAGGCCGGCCTGCAGCTGCGCGCGCTGCACCCGGATGCCGGCGGCCGCGAGGTCGTTGTTGACCTCCAGCGCCTGGTCGACCAGCGCATCGAGCCGCGGATCGCCGAAGGCCGACCACCACTTCGCCGGAAACACCGCCGCCGCGCTGGCCGTGCCCGGCTGCGGCTGCTGCCAGGCCGAGGGCAGCTCGAGCGGCTTCTCGGGCCGGCGCTCGGGCTGGAACGCGGTGCAGCCGGCCGCGAGCAGCGCGGCCGCCAGGGCCAGGGGGAGCAGGCGCGCCTTACTCACGGGCCAGTGCCTCGATGGGGTCGAGCCGCGCCGCATTGCGCGCCGGCAGGTAGCCGAACAGCACGCCGATCAGCGAGGCACAGAAGAAGGCCGACAGCACGGCACCGAGCGAGAAGATCATCTGCCATTGCTTCACGAACAGGGAGAACAGGAAGCTGATGCCATAGGACAGCAGCACGCCGATCAGCCCGCCGACCAGGCACACCAGCACGGCCTCGGTCAGGAACTGCTGCAGCACGTCGCTCTGGCGCGCGCCCACCGCCATGCGGATGCCGATCTCGCGCGTGCGCTCGGTCACCGACACCAGCATGATGTTCATCACGCCGATGCCGCCCACCACCAGCGAGATCACCGCGATCAGCGACAGCAGCAGGGTCAGCGACTGACTGGTGCGCTCGGCCGTCTTCACGATGCTGTCCATGTTGAAGGTGAAGAAGTCCTTGCCGCCGTGGCGCAGGGTCAGCAGCTTCACGATGCCGTCCTCGGCCGCCTTGGTCGGCTGCTCGTCGCGGATGCGCACCGTGATGCCGTCGAAGTGCTGCTGGCCGAACAGCCGGCTCGCCGCGGTGCTGTAGGGCAGCCAGATGTTGAGCTGCTTGTTCTCGCCGAACATGCTCTTCTTCTCCTGCGCCACGCCGATCACGGTGCACGGCAGGCTGCCGACCAGGATGATCTTGCCGAGCGGATCCACGCCCTCGGGGAACAGCTTGCGGCGCGTGTTCTGGTCGATCACCACCACCTGCGACTGGTGCCGCACGTCGTTGGCATTGAAGGCGATGCCGCTGGCCATCTGCACGTCGCGCACCGCGAAGTAGTTGTCGCTGACGCCGTTGACGTTGCCGTTGATGTCGATGCTGCGGTAGCGCAGCCGCAGGCTGCGCATGGTGGCCGGCGTCACGCTGTGCACGAAGGGCTGCGCCGCGATCGCCTGCAGGTCGGCCGGCACCAGCGTGCGGATGCTCTGCGCCTTGTCGTCGCCGAAGTCGCGGCCCGGGTAGATGTCGAGCGTGTTGGTGCCGATGGCGCGGATGTCGGACAGCACGAAGCGCTTGGCGCCCTCCCCGATCGCCACGATCGAGACCACCGAGGTGATGCCGATCACGATGCCCAGCATGGTGAGCGCGGTGCGCATGCGGTGCGACATCATCGAGCGCCAGGCCATGCGGAAGGCCTCGGCGAAGCGCGACCAGCCGGTGCTCAGCCGGCCGCCCGTGGCGGGCCGGGTCACGGGCTGCGGTGCCTCGCCACCGCCGGCGGCTTCGGGCGCCGGCACCGTCGGCACGTTGGGCCGGTCGCCGACGATGCGGCCGTCGGCGATCTCGATGATGCGTTCGGTGCAGCTCGCCACCTGCATGTCGTGGGTCACGATGATGATGGTGTGGCCCTGCGCATGCAGCTCGCGCAGGATCGCGATCACCTCCTGGCCGCTGCGGCTGTCGAGCGCGCCCGTGGGTTCGTCGGCCAGGATCACCTGGCCACCGTTCATCAGCGCGCGCGCGATGCT
>NZ_JBZAYE010000915.1:0-2245 GCF_058244205.1 Variovorax sp. 20P10.2.4 | reverse complement strand
TTGAGCGCGAGCCCGGTCACGATGCGTTCGCCGAAGCCGCCCGCGCCGATGAAGGCCGCGATGGTCGCGGTGCCGATGGCGATCGCGGTGGCGGTGCGCACGCCCGCGAGCAGCGTGGGCAGCGCCAGCGGCAGCAGCACCAGCCGCAGGCTCTGCTTCGAGGTCATGCCGAGCGCGGTGCCGGCCAGCCGCAGGCCGTTGGGCACCTCGGCCAGGCCGGTCACGGTGTTGCGCATGATCGGCAGCAACGAATAGAGCGTGAGCGCGATCAGCGCGGGCAGGGTGCCGATGGCGCCGAGCATCGAGATCAGCACCGCGAGCAGCGCCAGCGAGGGCACGGTCTGCATCAGGCTCGCGACGCCCAGCACCAGGGCGCGCAGCCGCAGGTGCGGAAACACCAGGATCGCGATCGGCACGCCGATGAGGATCGCCACGCCCACCGACAGCGCCACCAGCAGCAGGTGCTGGCGCGCGAGCTGCCAGAGGTCGGGGCCGAACAACTTGGCCGTGAAGCTGCGCCGCGTGTCCTGCGGCGCCGCGCCGTCCTTGCCGGCGCTCGCGAGGAAGTCGCGCGCGATGGTGTCGAAGGGCACGCTCTGCAGCTCGGCGCGCGCGTTCATCGCGATCATCGCGTGCTCGTCGACGCGGCCCTCGAGCTTCTGCAGCGCGGCCCAGGCCCGCGGCAGGCGCTGCGGCAGGTCGAGCTTGTAGAGCACCACCGCGTCGTAGCGCGGGAAGTACTGGCGATCGTCCTCGAGCACGCGCAGGCCCAGGTGGTCGATCTTGGCGTCGGTGGTGTAGATGTCGATCACGTCGACCTGCTTCGCGCCGATCGCGTCGTAGGCCAGGCCGTGGTCGAGGCCGGTGGGCGTCTGCGTGAAGCCGTAGCGCGCGGCCAGGCCCTTCCAGCCGTCGGCGCGGCCGATGAATTCGTTCGACAGGCCGAGCTTCAGCTCGGGATGCTTCGCGAGGTCGCCGAGGCTGCGCAGCCCGAGCCGGTCGGCATCGGCCGCGCGCACCGCGAGCGCATAGCCGTCGTTGAAGCCCAGCGGTATCGCCACGCCCAGCCCCAGCGGGGCGAGCGACGCGTTCATCTGCTCGCGCGTGGCCGCGGGCGAGCCCTTGAGGATCTCGAGCGCGATGGTGCCGGTGTATTCGGCATAGAGGTCGATCGCGCCCGAGCGCAGCGCCTCGTAGACGATGGCCGTGTTGCCCAGGCCCTGGCGCACCACCGGCTTGTTCGCCAGGTGCGGCGCGGCGGTCTGCGCGAGCAGCTCGGCCAGGATGTACGACTCGGTGAAGCGCTTGGAGCCGACGCGCAGCGTGCCGTCGTCGGTGGTCTGCGCGGATGCCGCGACACCGAGCCAGGCCAGCGAGAACAGCAGGATGGCGCGCCAGAGGTGGCGGCGGGGCGATTGCATCCGGGCCAGTGTATCGGCATGCGTGGCGCGCGGCCACCCGGGGCACTCAGGCGAACAGCCGTGCCAGCCCCGCGATCGATTCGGGGCCGTAGCCCACCGAGCCGACCGGCACCGCGCCATCGACGGCCGCGAGCACCGCCGCCGTGCCCGCGGGGCCGAAGCCGCCGCAGAGCTCGATGAGCTGCACGCCCTCCGCCAGCAGGGCACGCGCGGCCTGCGGCCCTTGGGCGGCGTTCGCCACGCCGATGGTCAGCATGTGGAAGTGCGGGGACGCCAGCACGCTGCGGTCGCGTGCGGGGTCGAGCCCGTTGCCGGTGACGATGAATCCGAATCGGGTGAGTGCCATGTTCTTGCTCCAGGGGGCAGTGGTGAATGGCCGCCATGGTCGTGCTTCGGTCTATGCTCGTCCACGTCCGTTTCGGCAATGAATGAGACAGAAAAGGTCCGACATGCTCGATCTGCAGCAGCTCCACTATTTCGTCGCGGTCGCCGAGACGCAGAGCATCGCGCGCGCCTCCGAGCGCCTGCACATCTCGCAGTCGCCGCTGAGCCGGCAGGTCATCGCGCTCGAGGAGCGGCTGGGCCTGGCGCTGTTCGCGCGCAGCGGCAAGCGGCTCAAGCTCACGCAGGCGGGGCAGCGCTTTCTCGAGGAATGCCGGCTGCTGCTGTCCGCCTCGGCGCGGCTCGAATTCCGCGTGCGCGAGGAGGCCGCGGGCCGGGCCGGCAGCATGGCCATCGGCCATGTCGAGAGCGCGTTGCATGCGGGCGTGTTGCGCAAGGCCTTGCGCGCGCTGCGGCGGCAGTCGCCGGCCACCGAGGTGCAA
>NZ_JBZAYE010000914.1:0-2251 GCF_058244205.1 Variovorax sp. 20P10.2.4 | reverse complement strand
GCACGGCGCGGTCGGCCACGCCGATCACCTCGCGCCCGCGCAGCACCGGGAACGCGCGGTGCGCCTGGCCTTCGCCGAAGTACATGGCCAGCGCCTCGGCCACCGGCAGGGCGGCGTCGATGGTGCGCACCTCGCGCGTCATCACTTCTTCCACGAACTGGCGCTCGAGCGGATCGATGCCGTACTCGCGGTAGATGTGGTGGCCGCGGCGCGCGATCTTCTCGGTGAGGATCGAACGCCGCATGGTGAGCACGGTGAAGCCGTAGGCGGTGGCCGAGGTCGCAAGCAGCGGCAGCAGCGCATTGCTGTCGTGCGTGAGACCGAAGGCGAACACGGTGGCCATCAGCGGCGCGCGCATGGTGCCGCCGAGCGTGGCGGCCATGCAGACCAGCGGCCACAGCATCGGGTCGCCGCCCGGCAGCACATGCGAGAGCACCGCGCCGAGCGCCGCGCCCATCATCAGGAGCGGCGCCAGCACGCCCCCAGATGTGCCCGAGCCGAGCGCGATCACCCAGATGATCGCCTTGACCGCGATCAGCGCCAGCACCGCCTGCCAGGCCAGCTGGTTGTGCAGCAGGTCGCCGATCACGTCGTAGCCCACGCCGAGCGCGCGCGGCTCGAAATAACCGCCGATGCCCACCGCGAGGCCGCCGAGCGCCGGCCACCACATCCAGTGCAGCGGCAGCTTGCCGAACAGGTCCTCGACCTTGTAGAGCGACAGCGAGAGGCTGGCCGAGAGCGCGCCGCACAGCAGTCCGGCCACCACGCACGACAGCAGCGCGAGCGGGCCCGGCGCCGCGGTCTGCAACGGGAACAACGGCCCGGCCTCCATCAGCAGCGGCCGCGTGAAGCCCGCGACCGCGCAGGCGATCGCCACCGGCAGCAGGCTGCGCGGGCGCAGCTCGAACAGCAGCAGCTCGACCGCCAGCAGCACCGCGGCCACCGGCGTGCCGAACACCGCCGTCATGCCCGCGGTGGCGCCGGCCACCAGCAGCGCCTTGCGCTCGGCCGCCGACAGGTGGAAGTGCTGCGCGATCAAGGAGCCGATGGCGCCGCCGGTCATGATGATCGGCCCCTCGGCGCCGAAGGGCCCGCCGCTGCCGATCGCGATGCCCGAGGACAGCGGCTTGAGCACCGCCACCTTGGGCGACATCTTGCTGCGGCCGAACAGGATCGCCTCGATGGCCTCGGGAATGCCGTGGCCGCGGATCTTCTCGGAGCCGTAGCGCGCGATCAGCCCGATCACCAGCCCGCCGAGCACCGGCACCGCGATCACCCAGGCGCCCATCGTGTGGCCGGCCGGCGAGCGGTCGGCCAGCGAGAAGTCCTGGAAGAAGAACAGGTTGGTGAAGAAGCGGATCAGGTCGAGCAGCACGCGCGCGGCCACGGTGCTCGCGGCGCCGATGACGGCCGCCAGGGTGGCGATGCGCAGCAGGCGCGCATCGAGCGCGAAGTCGCCGCGGCGATGGGTGGAGGTGGACATGGAGGGGCCGGAAGCCGGTGGCGCGAAAGCGCGCAAATATATCACTCCATGACATAAATGAGCGATCGGCGCCGCCTTGCGTCTGCGCCAGAATCGCCCGATGGACCGCACGCTCATCGAACCCGAAACGCCCCGTCTTCGCCTGCGCCAGTGGCGCGAGAGCGACCTCGCGCCCTTCGCCGCGCTGGTCGCCGATCCGCAGGTGATGGAATTCTTTCCCGCCACGTTGTCGCGCGAAGAGAGCGACGCACTGGTCGCGCGCTTCGTCGAGCGCATCGCGCAGAACGGCTGGGGCTTCTGGGCCGCCGAGCACAAGGAGTCGGGCGAGCTGATCGGCTTCACCGGCCTCAATGCGCCGGCCTATGCCCTGCCCTTCTCGCCCTGCGTGGAGATCGGCTGGCGGCTCGCGCGCAAGTGGTGGGGCCAGGGCCTCGCGAGCGAGGCGGCGCGCGCCTCGTTGGCCGTGGGCTTCGAGCGGCTCGGGCTGGACGAGATCGTGTCCTTCACCGCACTGCCCAACCGGCGCTCGAGCGCGGTGATGCAGCGCCTGGGCATGCGCGAGGACCCGGCCGGCGCGTTCGACCACCCGCTGCTGGCCGAGGGCCATCCGCTGCGCCGCCATTGCCTCTACCGGCTCGACCGCGCGACCTGGCAGGCGCAGCGCGGCGACTGAAGTCAGAAGGCCTTCACCAGCAGCACCAGCCCCGAGACGATCGCGAACACCTGCACGAAGATGCGCAGCAGCCGCCCGTTCACGCGGCGATGCAC
>NZ_JBZAYE010000913.1:0-2252 GCF_058244205.1 Variovorax sp. 20P10.2.4 | reverse complement strand
CGCTGCAGGCCGCTGCGCAGGTCGGTCACGGCATCGGCGGTGTCGCGGTCGAGCGCGGCCTGCACCTGCTCGACCTCGTGCTTGCCCGCGAGCCAGACCACGGTGACCAGCAGCGCCAGCACCAGGATCGCGAGCAGTAGCCAGAGGAACCAGCGCTGCCACAGCGAGCGCAGCCGCGCGAAGCCGACGACGAGGCGGCGGTAGGGCGGCACCGGCAGCGGTGGCGGCGCATAGGCCGGCTCCGGCGCGCCGGGCACCGCGAGATCGGCCGCATCCACCGCCATGCCGCGCCCCTAGAGGATGCGGTGCGACAACGCGGGCAGCTGCGTGCGCGCGCGCTCGACCTGCGCGGTGTCGATGTCGAACAGCACCACGCCCTCCTCGCTCGCCTGCTGCGCCACCACCGTGCCCCAGGGATCGACGATCAGCGACTGGCCCCAGGTGCGGCGGCCGTTCTCGTGCGTGCCGCCCTGCGCGGGCGCGACCACCCAGGCCAGGTTCTCGATGGCGCGCGCGCGCAGCAGCACCTCCCAGTGCGCGGCGCCCGTGGTGTGGGTGAAGGCGCTGGGCACCAGCAACAGGTCGGCGCCCTGGCGCGAGAGCGCGCGGTAGAGCTCGGGAAAGCGCAGGTCGTAGCACACGCTCAGGCCGATGCGCCAGGCATGGCCGTCGCGCGAGGGCAGCTCGAACAGCACCGGCTCGGCGCCCGGCGCGATCACGCGGCGCTCGTCGAAGCGCTCGCGGCCGTCGTCGAAGAAGAACAGGTGGATCTTGTCGTAGCGCGCCACGCACTTGCCCTCGGGCGAGAAGGCCAGCGAGCTGTTGAAGACGTGGTCGGCATCGGTGCTCTCGATCGGCAGCGTGCCGCCGACGATCCACAGGCCGAACTCGCGCGCCGCGTCGGCCAGGAAGCCCTGCACCGTGCCCGCGCCGGCGGTCTCGCGCAGGCCCAGCTTGTCGGTGTCGCGCGCGCCCATCATGCAGAAGTACTCGGGCAGCACCGCGAGCTCGGCGCCCTCGGCGGCGGCGCGCGCGAGCAGGTCGTGCGCGCGTGCCAGGTTGGCTTCGCGGGCGATGGCCGACACCATCTGGATGGCTGCGACTTTCATTGCGTGGTCTCCGGTCTCCGGCCTTCGCCCGCGGCCGGCAGCCCCGGGATGCCCGGCAGGCTGGGAAGCGCCGGCAGGTGCGGCAGGTTGTTCGAAATGTTGGGCAGCAGCGGACGCGCCACCTTCGCTATTTTGGGGTCGGCCCAGGTGCCCTCGATCTGGAACTCCTGCGTGGCCGCGCTCGACAGCGGCTTGCTCAGCACCCACTGCGCGAGGAAGGTGCCCAGGCCGATGGCCGGATTGATCGCGGTCGCCACCAGCGCGGCGGTGCCGGCGTTGATCTCGGGCACCACCACCACGCGCAGGTTCTGCGTCTCGTGGACGATGTCGGCCGAGCCGTCCATCAGCGCGGCGGCGTTCACGCCCTTCATCTGCAGGTTGTTGGTGCTCGCGGTGCCGTTCGTGATCTTCGCGTCGCCGCGGATGAAGTCGAAGGCGAAGCCCTGGCTGAACACGTCGCGGAAGTCGAGCGTGAGCCGGCGCGGCAGCGCCTGCAGGCTCAGCACGCCGAGCAGCTTGGCCAGGCCCGGGTCGGCCTTGAGGAACTGGCCCGATTCGACGTTCACCCCGAGCTGGCCGCCCAGGCTCGGGTAGTCGATGGAGAACGGCGAGCCGCGCCAGTCGACGTTGCCCTCGAGCCGGCCGTTGCCGCGCCGCAGCACGCCGGGCATGCCGAAGCGCCCGAGCAGGCTGCCGGCATCGTTGATGTCGAGCCGGAAGGTCATGGCGGTGCGGCGCTGCTCGGCGCGGCCGCCGCCGCCCGAACCCGGGACCGCGGCCCAGGTGCCCTTGGCCGCGAAGCTGGCCTCGGGCATGGTGAAGCTCAGCCGGTTGAGCAGCCATTCGCGGCCCACGCCGCCGCGGTTGACCGCATCGATCTCGGCCCGGCCCAGGCGCTTGCCGAGCAGCTCGAAGTCGTCGACCACGATGTCGAGCGCGGGCAGGGTGCTGGGCTGCTCGTCGAGCAGGGCCTCGACCTGGGTCGCCTCGGTCGGCGCGATCTTCAGCCGCGCCAGCCGCGCATAGAGCCGGCCGGCCTGGGTGTGGCGGTACTCGGCATAGCCGCTGAGCTCGGTGGCGTCGATGTTGGCGCGCCACAGCGCACCGTCGCGCGTGCCGCCGAGCACCACCTCGTGCAGGGTG
>NZ_JBZAYE010000912.1:0-2259 GCF_058244205.1 Variovorax sp. 20P10.2.4 | reverse complement strand
GTAGAGCTCGCGCTGGAATTCGCTGGGCGCCAGCAGCAGGCTCGCGCGGTCGAGCACGTCGCCGAGGAAGAACCTGCGCTTGAAGGTGAAGCCGCTGTCCGGCACGCACTTGGAACAGGCGCGCAGGTCGATCGCCTTCTGGTTGCAGTACACGCCGTTGTCCTGCACCATGAACTGGCGCTCGCACAGCCACCAGGCATCGTGCAGCGTGATGGCGTAGGGCACGCCGGCCTCCACGCAGGCATGAGCCATCGTCGCGCCAAGCCGCTGCACCGAATGGAAATGCACGACATCGGGCCGCAGCGATTTCAGCAGCCGCGCGAAGATCTCGCCCACCTGCGGATCGTCGTAGTCGAGCGCGCGCTGCGTGTCGTCGGCCACCTGCACGGCGATCACCGGCAGCCCGTCGACCTCGTAGCGCATCACGCTGTACGGCTCGAGTTCCGACCCGAGGATGGCGGTGAAGACGGTGACGTCGCAGCCATCGGCCTGCAGCCGGCGGCACAGCTGCTCCGCGACCACGGTCGCACCGCCGAAGCTCACCGGGGCGAACAGCACGTTCACGGCCAGCACCTTGAGGCGCGTGGCAGGCGCCGGCAGCAGCGGCCCGATCACCTGCTGCAGCTGCCGCGCGGCCACCACCTGCGGGTGATAGCGCGACAGCACGCTGCGGCGGGCTTCCTCCGCGATGCCATGGCGCAGGCCGGCGTCGAGCACCAGCCGGGTCAGGGCTGCCTCCCATTCCTCGGGCGTGTCGGCGATCATGCCCGTGCGGCCATGCTCGATGCCTTCGCGGAACGGCCCCGTGCCCGAGCAGATGCTCGGCACGCCGAGGATCGCCGCCTCGATGAACTTGATGTTGCTCTTGGCTTCGTTGAACAGGCTGTCCTCGAGCGGCGCGATGCTGATCTGCCACGAGGCGAGCGCGCGCAGGTAGTCGTCGCCCTGCAGGAACGGGATCTGGAACACCCGGTCGGCGAAGCGCCGGAACGGCGCCGGCAGCTCGAGCGGGCCATGGATGGCGAGCCGCACCTGCGGATGGCGCTGCATCACGGCCAGCAGCGCGGACGCCACGACGCCGAAGTCGCCGTCGTGCGTGCGCGAGCCGCTGCCGTAGCCGATGGTGACGAAGCGCGGATCGGTCTTGACCGGACGCCGCTCGAGTTCCGCGGCGAGCGCGAGGATGCCCTCGTCCAATGCATTCGGCACCACATGCGTCTTGCCGGGAACGATCTCGCCCATGCTGCGCGCGATCGCGGCCGTGCTCCCGATGCCATGCTGGCAGTGGCTCAGCATCTGCCGGTACTGCGCCGTCGTCTCCTTCGACGATGCCATGCGATCGGACGGAGCGCCCGAGGCGAGCAATTGCCGGCGATAGGCGTCCCAATCGAAGATCAGGTCGTCCACGTCGAAGAAGCTGGGCACGCCCAGCCGCCGGGCCTCGGTCGCCAGCAGCACCATGTGCGGCGCGGCCGGCACGCGGTAGAAGATCAGCAGGCCATGGAACGGCAGGGCCGCGCGGCAGGCCTCGGCGTCGCGCCAGCTGAGCACCGTGGTCTCGAGGCCCAGGTGCTCGAACATGTCGACCTTCTGGTCGACCCGGTAGCGCTTGCAGGCCGGTATCGACAGCTCGGCGACGATGAGGATGCGCGCACCCAGGCTCTGGCGCGACAAGGGCGTGAGCGGCGCGAGCCAGGGCCGGTGCCGCGCGGGATCGCGCGACGGCAGCGCGGCGATGGTGTCGAGCGACGGGCGGGCGCGCCCGGTCGATCGATGCGCGACCCAGCGCTGGGCCCACCGCAGCAACTGCCCGCGGCGCCGCTCGTAGAAATCGCCGTGGCGGGTGCCCGCCGGAAAGACGCGCAGCCGCAGCCTTCCGTAGAACAGCACCAGCTGCAATCCAAGGCTGGCTTCGAAGCCGTCGATGCGCGCGGCCTGCGCAGCGGCATGCGCCTTCAGCGCGAGGATGCGGGCATCGCGCTCGGCGATCTCCACGTCCTTCTCGAGCGATTCGAAGTGCCGGGTCTCGAGCATTTCCTCGGCCCGCTCGCGCTTGGCCGTGACTTCCGCGGCATGGCTGCGCAGCCGTTCCAGCTCCTGCACCAGGCCCTCGATCCTGCGCGCGAGCACGCCGTCGAGCGGCGGCACGCGCGGCCCGAGGCACAGCACGCCGAGCCCCAGGCCCTGTTCGAATTCGAAGGACGGATGGCGCTGCCGCAGCAGCGCCCAGAGGCGGCGCAGCTTGCGGCCGGCGCGGGT
>NZ_JBZAYE010000911.1:0-2266 GCF_058244205.1 Variovorax sp. 20P10.2.4 | reverse complement strand
GCAGCCGGCATCCGAGGCAGGCTCCGCGCTGCCTCCCTCGCCCGATACCCCGTTGGGCGCCGACCGCCCGCCGCGGCCCGCGCCGGCCTTCCTGCGCCTGTGGCCGGTGCGGCTGCTGGGCTGGCTGATCCTGCTCACGACGGCACCGGCGCTGATCATCGCGCCCATGACCTTCGAGCAGCAGCTGGTGCTGTCGATCGGCATCTTCCTCGCGGCCCTGTTCGTGAACCGCTTCCGCGGCCACTTCGCGGGCCTGGTGCTGATGCTGCTGTCGGTGATCGTCTCCTCGCGCTACACCTACTGGCGTATCACCGAGACGATGTACATGGACAACATCGTCGACCTGGTGCTCGGCGTGGGCCTGCTCATGGCCGAGCTCTACGCCTTCGTCGTGCTGCTGCTGGGCTACATCCAGACCGCCTGGCCGCTGGGCCGCAAGCCCTCGCCGCTGCCCGCCGACCCGGCCGAGTGGCCGAGCATCGACCTGTTCATCCCGACCTACAACGAGCCGATGTCGGTGGTGCGCCCGACGGTGCTGGCCGCGCAGGCCATCGACTGGCCGCGCGACAAGATCAAGATCTACGTGCTCGACGACGGCCGGCGCCCCGAGTTCCGCGAGTTCTGCGATGCCGTGGGCGTGACCCACGTCACGCGCGACAACAACCGCCACGCCAAGGCCGGCAACATCAATGCCGCGCTCAAGAACACCAGCGCCGAGTTCGTCGCGATCTTCGACTGCGACCACATCCCCACGCGCTCGTTCATGCAGATCGCGATGGGCTGGTTCAACCGCGACGCGAAGCTGGCCATGGTCCAGCTGCCCCACTATTTCTTCTCGGCCGATCCCTTCGAGCGCAACCTCGACACCTTCGGCACGGTGCCCAACGAGGGCGAGCTGTTCTACGGCCTGATCCAGGACGGCAACGACCTGTGGAACGCGAGCTTCTTCTGCGGCTCGTGCGCGGTGCTGCGCCGCACGGCGGTCGAGGAAGTCGGCGGCATCGCGGTCGAGACCGTGACCGAGGACGCCCACACCGCGCTGAAGATGCACCGCCGCGGCTGGAACACCGCCTACCTCGCGCTGCCGCAGGCCGCGGGCCTGGCGACCGAAAGCCTCTCGGGCCACGTGGGCCAGCGCATCCGCTGGGCGCGCGGCATGGCGCAGATCTTCCGCGTCGACAACCCGCTGTTCGGCCGCGGGCTGCACTGGGCGCAGCGGCTGTGCTACCTCAACGCGATGCTGCACTTTCTGTACGGGCTGCCGCGGCTCATCTACCTGACGGCGCCGCTGGCCTACCTGTACTTCGGCGCGAGCGTGATCCATGCCTCGGCCTCGATGATCTTCGCCTTCGCGCTGCCGCACATCCTGCACGCCAACCTGACCAACAGCCGGATCCAGGGGCGCTTCCGCTACCTGCTGTGGAACGAGGTCTATGAGGCGGTGCTGGCCTGGTACATCTTCCGGCCCACGCTGGTGGCGCTGATCAATCCCAAGCTCGGCAGCTTCAACGTGACGGCCAAGGGCGGCCTGATCCAGGAGCAGTACTTCGACACCTCGATCGCCAAGGCCAGCCTGGTGCTGCTGGCGCTGAACTTCATCGGTGTGGCGCTGGGCATCTGGCGCCTGACCTGGGTCGATCCGCAGAACATCGCCACCGTGTGGCTGAACCTGGCCTGGACCATCTACAACCTCATGATCCTCGGCGCCTGCGTGGCGGCGGCCAACGAGTCGCGCCAGGTGCGCGCCGCGCACCGCGTGACGCTCGACGTGCCGGCGGCGCTGTACTTCGCCAACGGCCACTCGATGCGCTGCAACACCTTCGACTTCTCGACCGGCGGCCTGGGCCTGGAGCTGCCGACCGAGGTCAAGCTGGCGCCCGACGAACCGATCGAGGTGGCTCTGTTCCGCGGCGACGCGGAATCGCGCTTCCCCGCCACCGTGCGCTTCAGCAACGGCAAGCGCCTGGGCATCCGCTTCGCGCCGATGAGCTTCGCGCAGGAGCGTGCGCTGGTGCAGTGCACGACCGCGCGCGCCGACATCTGGGCCGCGCGCTGGGGCAACCATCCGCGCGTGGGCGTGCACCGCGTGCTGGCCCACCTGACGAGCATCAGCCTGGTCGGCTTCAAGGACATGTTCTCCCATTACTACCGGGCCGGCCTCTCGCGGCTGCGGCTGCCCAAGCGCTCCGTCGGAACGAAGAAGGAAACCGCGTGACGATCACTCCGAAAGCGCCGCGCCGCGGCGCCGCCCCCTCCTTCCGTCCGG
>NZ_JBZAYE010000910.1:0-2273 GCF_058244205.1 Variovorax sp. 20P10.2.4 | reverse complement strand
TGGCAGGCCGACCCGCGGCGCAGCCTCTACCTGTTCGACGTGCGCCCGCAGTCCGACCCGGCGTTCGCGGGCACGGCCGTGCAGCAGGTGCCGGGCGGCCAGTTGCTGATGCATTTCGAGAACCTCGTGGCCACGCGCGGCGCGCGCATCGTGCTGTTCGACGATCCGGCCCACCGGCTGCGCGCCGCCATCACGAGCTTCTGGCTCACGCAACTCGGCCAGGCCGAGGTGCATGTGTTCGACGGCCCGCTGCCCTCCCAGGGCCTGCCGCCGGCCCCTTCCGCCGCGATCGCCGATGCCCCGCCTGCCATCGAGGCCGAGGCGCTCGAAGGCGCCACGGTGGTCGACGTCGGTCCGAGCCTCGAGTACGAACGCGGCCACCTGCCGGGCGCGCTCTACCTGCTGCCGGCCTCGCTGGCGCCGCTCTCTCCATGGATCGTGCCGGGCCGCACGCTGGTCTTCACCTCGCCCGACGGCATCGTGGCGAGCCGCGTGGCACGCGATGCGCAACGCCGCTGGCCCGAGGCCGGCGTGCGCTTCGGCTGGCTCGCGGGCGGCACCCAGGCCTGGAAGGCCTCGGGGCGGCCGCTGTCGACCACGCTCGAGGCGGCGCGCCTGCTGACCCCGTTCGACGACGACTGGGGCTCGGTGATGCGCGTGTTCGGGCCGCGACGCGACCCGGCCTGGGCCGACTACCTGGCGTGGGAGCGCGCCCTGTCGGCGCGCGTGGTCGCGGACCCGACGGTCCGCTTCCGCTTCTTCGCGCCGGACTGACTCAGCGCGCCGGCGTGGGCGCGGGGTCGGGCAGCTCGATCTTGATGTCGAGCACCTCGAGGTTGTCCTGGGTTTCCAGGTGGACCTTGATGTCCTCGGGATTGATGGCCACGTACTTCGAGATCACCGCCACCAGCTCGCGCTGGAGTTCGGGCAGATAGTCGGGCCGCCTCTTGCCGCTGAGGCTGGAACGCTCGTGGGCGAGGATGATCTGCAGGCGTTCCTTGGCAACGCTGGCAGTCTTCTTCTTTTCGCCAAGGAGGAACGAGAGGAACGACATGCCTTATCTGCCTCCGAAAATCCGCTTGAAGAAGCCCGGCTTCTCGGCCTCGACGAAACGCATCGGCCTGTCCTCGCCGAGGAAACGCGCCACCACGTCGCTATAGGCCTGGGCCACGTCCGTGTCCTTGTCGTGGATCGCGGGCACGCCCTGGTTGGAGGCGTGCAGCACGCTCTCCGACTCGGGGATCACGCCGATCAGCGGAATGCGCAGGATGTCCTGGATGTCCTCCAGCGAGAGCATCTGGCCGCCCGCCACCCGGTTCGGGTTGTAGCGCGTGATCAGCAGGTGTTCCTTGACCGGGTCGCCGCCGTCCTTGGCGCGCTTGGTCTTGCTGCTGAGCATGCCCAGGATGCGGTCCGAGTCGCGCACCGACGAGACCTCGGGATTGGTCACCACCAGCGCCTCGTCGGCGAAGTGCATGGCCATCATCGCGCCGGTCTCGATGCCCGCGGGCGAGTCGCAGACGATGTAGTCGAAGTCCATCGCCGCCAGGTCGGCCAGCACCTTCTCCACGCCTTCCTGCGTCAGCGCTTCCTTGTCGCGCGTCTGCGAGGCGGCGAGAACGAACAGGTTCTCGCACTGCTTGTCCTTGATCAGGGCCTGGCTCAGGTTGGCCTCGCCCTGGATCACGTTGATCAGGTCGTACACCACACGGCGTTCGCAACCCATGATCAGGTCGAGGTTGCGCAGGCCCACGTCGAAGTCGATCACGGCCGTCTTCTTGCCCGCGAGCGCGAGGCCCGAGGAGAAGCTGGCGCTCGTGGTCGTCTTGCCGACGCCGCCCTTGCCCGAGGTCACCACCACTATCTTGGCCATGGCCATTCCTTCTTGTTTCGATTCGGTTGTTGCTGGATCGCTGCCGCGTCGTCCCGCCCTGCCGTCAGGCAATGGGCTCGATCACGATTTTCTTGCCATCGAGCCGGATCTGGGCCGCCTTCGCGAGCACCGAGTCGGGCAGCGGCACTTCCGAGGTCCGGTAGATGCCGGCCACCGCCACCAGCTGGGCTTCGAGGCAGGTCGAGAAGATCCGCGCCTCGGTATTGCCGCGCGCGCCGGCGATCGCCTTGCCGCGCAGCGGCGCGTACACGTGCACGTTGCCGTCGGCGATGACCTCCGCGCCATGGCTCACCACGGCCGTCACGATCACGTCGCCGCCGCGGGCATAGACCTGCTGGCCCGAGCGCAGCGGCCGGTCGATCAGCAGCGTGCCGTTGGC
>NZ_JBZAYE010000091.1:0-17540 GCF_058244205.1 Variovorax sp. 20P10.2.4 | reverse complement strand
AGGTCCTTCGCCACCAGCAGCGCGCCTTGCGCCTGTGGTTGCTGATCGCGCGCCGGCGGCTCGGCATCGACGCGCGGAATGGCCGCGATCAGCTGCCGCGTGTAGACATGCGCGGGCGCGCCGAAGATGCGCGCGGCTGGCCCCTGCTCGACGATGCGGCCCTGGTGCATCACGATCACCTGGTCGCACATGCGAGAGATCACGCCGAGGTCGTGGCTCACGTAGATCAGCGAGGTGCCGAAGCGCTCGCGCAGGGTGCGCACCAGCTCCAGCACCTGGACCTCGGTGGTCTTGTCGAGCGCGGTGGTCGGCTCGTCGAGCACCAGCACGCCGGGGTCGCCGGCCAGCGCCGCGGCGATCACCACGCGCTGGCGCTGGCCGCCCGAGAGCTCGTGCGGGAAGCGCGCGCAGATGCCCTTCGGATCGGGCAGGTTGGTGGCTTCGAACAGCTCGAGCGTGCGCGCCCGCGCCTCGGCGGCGCCGCAGCCGCGCAGGTGGCGGACGGCCTCGTCGACCTGGTCGCCGATGCGCATGTGCGGCGTCAGCGAGCTCAGCGGGTTCTGCGGCACGAAGGCGATGTGCCGGCCGCGCAGCCGGCGCCGCGCCGGTTCGTCGAGACGAAGGATGTCCTCGCCCGCGATGCGCACCGCGCCCGCAGTGATCACGCCGCCGGGCCGGCAATGGCCCAGCAGCGCGCGCGCCACGGTCGACTTGCCCGAGCCGCTCTCGCCGACGATGCCCAGGCTGCTGCCGGCCTCGACCGTGAATTCGACGCCGCGCACCGCGCCGACGATCTCTCCGTCGGCGCGCCGGTAGCCGATGCCCAGGCCCTGGACCTCGAGCCGTCCGCCGATGCGGCGCGCCGTCTGCTGGCGCCTTGCCAGCGCGTTGGATTCGGGATGCTTCATCGTTGCCTGTTCCTTCATGCCGCGTCCTGGCCGCGCGTGGCGTCCAGTCCCAGGGCCCGTGCCAGCGCCTCGGCGCCGAAGTTGAGTCCCACCACCAGGGTGGAGATGAAGACCGCCGGCGCCAGCACCAGCCAGGGTGCGAACGCGAGCTGGCTCACGCCCTCGGCCACCATCAGCCCCCAGTCGGGCGTGGGCGGCGAGATGCCCATGCCCAGGAAGGACAGCGAGCTCAAGAGCAGGATGGCGTGCGACATGCGGATCGCGAACTCGACGTAGACCACGTCGAGCGTGTTGGGCAGCAGCTCGCGCAGGATGATCGACACCGTGCCCTCGCCGCGCAGCTGCGCGGCCTTCACGTAGCCCAGCTGCACCTGCGTCAGTGCCTGGGCCCGCACGATCCGGATCACGCCCGGGAAATACACCATCCCGATGAGCACGATCAGCACCGGCAGCGATTCGCCGAAGCCGACCGCGAACAGCGCGACGAACAGGATGCCCGGCAGCGCCAGCTTGAGGTCGACGATGCGCATCATCACGTCGTCGAACAGCCCGCCGAGGTAGGCGGCCGTCACGCCGAGGATGCTGCCGACGCTCACCGCGACGACCACGCCCGTGAAGGCGGCCAGCAGCGCCGTGCGTCCGCCCCACAGCAGGCGCGACAGGTAGTCGCGGCCCAGCACGTCGGTGCCGAGCCAGAATTCGGCGCTCGGCGGCTCGGCGCGGCCGCCGTTGAGCGACATCGGGTCGTAGGGCGCGATCCAGGGCGCGGCCAGCGCGATCGCCAGGTGCAGCACGACGATGCCGATGCCGAACAGGGCCACGGGCCGCAGCAGCGCGTGGTGGTTGATCTTGAACATCATGATTCAGCGGCTCCTGGCGCGGGGGTCGAGGGCGGCCACCGCGAGGTCGGCCAGCAGGTTCATCGAGACGACGGCCAGGGCCGCCAGCAGGCTGATGGCCTGCACGATCGGCACCTCGCGCTTGTCGACGGCCTGCAGCAGGATCATTCCGAGCCCGGGGTAGCCGAACACCTTCTCGACCACCACGATGCCGCTGAGCAGGCCGGCCACGTAGAGCGCGGCCGAGTTGAGCGCCGGGATCACCGAGGCCGGCAATGCATGGCGCAGGATCAGCCGCAGCTCGCCCAGGCCGGTGAAGCGGGCGCGCTCGACGTAGTCGCTGGCCAGCGACTCGATCAGCCCGGTGCGGATCAGCTGCACCAGGTGGGCGATGGAGCCGAACACGATGGTCGCGACCGGCAGCACCGACACCGCCAGCAGCGCCGACGGCGGCGCGTCGGCGAAGGCCAGGATCACGGCCGGGAAGACCGGGATCCAGATCGCGAACACCAGCACCAGCAGGTTGCCCGAGGCGAACTCGGGGATCGAGTAGCCGATCACCGCGCCCATCGAGGCCAGCGTGTCGGGCAGCCGGCCGCGCCAGAAGGCCGCGACGATGCCCAGCAGCAGCGACACCGGAATGGCCACCAGCGCCGTCACGGCCGCGAGCAGCAGCGAGTTCTTCACCGGCTCGCGGATGATCTCGACCACCGGCGTGCCGCCGAGGATGGTCTTGCCGAAGTCGCCGCGCATGGCGCCCGTGAGCCACTCGAAGTAGCGCACCGGCGCCGGCCGGTCGAGGCCGAGGTCGTGGCGTTTTCGCGCCAGGTCCTCGGGATTCATCATCGCGATCTCGTCGGCCGTGAGGCTGACTTCGAGCGCGTCGCCGGGCAGCACCTCGGTCGCGACGAACACCAGCATCGAGGCCAGCAGCAGGGTCAGCGCGTAGAGGCCCACGCGCCGCAGGAAGGTCATGAGCATGATGGGTCGCCGTTCGCGCGCGGGTCGGTGAAGGGGATGCGGGGCCGGCTCACGATTTCCAGACCTCGTCGAAGCGCATCGACCAGAACTGCGAGTGGTTGCGCAGGTCGTGCACGTTGGGCTTGTGGATCAGCAGGTTGCGCCGTCCGCCCGCGGACAGGATCGGCACCTCGTCGCGCAGGATCTCCTGCATGCGCACGTAGTTCGCGCGCCGCTTCTCGGTGGAGGGCTCGGCCAGCGACTTCTGGTAGAGCGCCATGTACTCGTCGCAGCCCGCGCCGCGCCAGTAGCCGCTCTCGTTGTTGTCGGGGCGCAGCCGGTACAGGCTCACGCCGGGATTGCGCGGGCCGGCCGGCGTGTAGGCGAAGCGGTGCTTGCGCGTCTTCTCGGCATCCTCGACGCGCCACTGGCGGTAGCCGTCGCTCGGCCGCTGCTCGATCGGCAGCACGATGCCGGCCTCCTTGACCGATTCGGCCAGCACCTGGAACACGCGCGGCACCTCGGGCCAGGTGGGCGCGAAATAGAAGGTCGGCAGCTTCACGCCGTTGGGATGGCCGGCCTCGGCCAGCAGCGCGCGCGCCCGCGCCACGTCGTGCATGCGCTGCAGCGGCTGGAAGGCGGCATTGGCCGGCGTCAGGTGCGAGTCGTTGCCGACCCAGCCGGCCTTCCTGCCATAGACGATGCGGATGATCTTCTCGCGGTCGGCCGCCAGCGCCAGGGCCTGCCGCACGCGCTTGTCGTCGAGCGGCGATCCCGCCACCTTGGGAATCACCATCAGCGCCTGGTCGCCGCTGCTCGACAGGCTGTACTTGAGGTCGGGCGTGCGCTCGAGGTCGGGCAGCAGGCCGGGGTCGACGCCGATCACGGCATCGAACAGGCCGCCGCGGAATCCGTTCAACGCGCCTTCCATGCGGCCGGGCGAGCTCACGACCTCGAGGCGGTCGAGGTAGGGGAAGCCGGCGCGCCAGTACTTCTCGTTGCGCTCGAGGATGATGCGGCGCTTGGGATCGAGGCTCGCGATCCGGAACGGCCCGGTGCCGATGCCCGCGAGGCCGATCGCCTCCTTCTCGGCCGCCGGCATGATCATCAGGTGGTACTCGGCCAGCACGTAGGGGAACTCGCTGTTCGGCGCGTCCAGCGTCATGCGCACCTTCTTGCCCACCTTCTCGACCTTGACGATCTGCTTGGCGTAGCCGGTCGCGGTCTGGTGGAAGCGGTAGGACGACACCACGTCGTCGGCCGTCATCTCGCGCCCGTCGTGGAACAGCACGCCCTCGCGCAGCGTGATGTCCCAGACCTTGAGGTCGGCGCTCGGCTCCCAGGCCGTGGCGAGCTCGGGCTGCACCTCGAGGTTCTCGTCGACCCAGGTCAGCGCGTTGTAGGCGCTGCGGTTGTTGAGGTCGAGCCAGTGCTGGGGATGACGGCCGGTGCGCGCATCGCCCATCCGGTTGTTCGGGTAGGTGTTGGTGTAGACGAAGGTGCCGCCGCGCTTGGGGGCGGCCTGGGCCGCCCGCGGAAAGAGCAGCTCGCCGAGCGAGAGCGCGGCAGTAGCGCCGGCGCCCGTCAGCAATCGGCGGCGCATGGCGTCGATCGGGCAGTTGTCGTTGGGTTTCATCGTGTCTCCTGGCAGTCATCGGGCGCCTGGTCGGCGCTCTTCGGTTCGCGCCGCCCGCATCGCATGTCGATGCGAGGCGGCGCGCCGTTCAGTCCATTTTCGGTGGGCTCACCATGGCAGCGAGAGCGTCTTGCAGTTGGTGAACGACTTGATCGCCTCCTGCACCCCTTCCTTGTAGCCAAGGCCCGAGTCCTTGATGCCGCCGAAGGGCGTGAGCTCGATCCGGTAGCCCGGCACCTCCCAGAGGTTGACGGTGCCGACCTTGAGCTCCTTCGCGAAGCGCATCACGTCATCCATGCGGTTGGTGCAGATGCCCGACGAGAGGCCGAAGGCGGTGCCGTTCGACATCGCGATGGCTTCGTCGATGTTGGCGAAGCGCAGGATCGGCGACACCGGGCCGAAGGTCTCCTCGCGCACCACGGTCATCTCGGGGCGCACCTGGTCGAGCACCGTCGGCGCGTACAGCGCGCCCTCGCGCTCGTTGCCGGCCAGCAGCCGCGCGCCCTGCGCGACCGCCTCGTCCACCACCGCCTGGAAGCGCCGCGCCGCGGCCTCGTCGATCACCGTGCCCATGTCGTTGCCCGCGTCCATCGGATCGCCGAACTTCCAGGCGCGGGTCTTGGCCACCACGCGCTCGGTGAACTCCGCGGCCACCTTCTCGTGCACCAGCATGCGCTTGACGGCGGTGCAGCGCTGGCCGGAGTTCTTGTAGGAACCCTGCACGGCGAGATCGCTGGCGCGGTCGAGGTCGGCGTCGTCCATCACGATCAGCGGATCGTTGCCGCCGAGCTCGAGCACGATGCGCCGGTAGCCGGCCTTGTTCGCGATGTACTTGCCGATCTCGACGCCGCCGGTGAAGGTGATCAGTTCCACGTGCCGATGCGTCAGCATCTCGTCGGCGATCTCGCGCGGGTCGCCCGTGATCACCTGCAGCATCTCGGGCGGCAGGCCGGCCTCGTAGAGCAGGTCCGCGAAGTACAGCGCCGACAGCGGCACCTTCTCCGAGGGCTTGAGCACCATGCGGTTGTTGGTCGCGACCGAGGGCACCACCTTGTGCGCCACCTGGTTCATCGGGTGGTTGAAGGGCGTGATGGCGGTGATCACGCC
This sequence comes from Variovorax sp. 20P10.2.4, assembly GCF_058244205.1. NCBI lineage: Bacteria > Pseudomonadati > Pseudomonadota > Betaproteobacteria > Burkholderiales > Comamonadaceae > Variovorax > Variovorax sp. 20P10.2.4. Next base: position 12,090 of record NZ_JBZAYE010000091.1, on the reverse strand, counting down.
CAGCAGCGGCTCGCGCGTGGTGATCACCTTGCGCTGCTTGCCGTGCGGCGTGAGGTCGCACGAGAACACCTGGCCGTCGTCGCGCAGCGCCTCGTTGGCGCCGAAGTTCAGCACGTCGGCCACGCGGCCGATCTCGTAGATGCTGTCCTTCTTCGACAGGCCCGACTCGCTGGTGATCAGCGTGGAGGCCTCGTCGGTGCGCTCGCGCAGCAGCAGCGCGGCGCGGTTGAGGATCGCGGAGCGCTCGTAGCGCGACAGGCGCGGCACGTAGGCGTGCGCGATCTCGTAGGCGCGCCGCACGTCCTCCAGCGTGGCCATGGCGACGGTGCCCACCGTCTCGCCGGTGTAGGGGTTGCGCACGGCGATCGTGCGCGGCGTGTGGACCTTCTCGCCGCCGATGCGCAGCGCTTCGGCGCGGATGTCCTGTCTGTCGAGAATGGCGTTCATGCCGCCTCCTTCTGTGGGGTGCCGATGAAGTTCTTGCCGCGCGCGCCGGTCAGCGCATGCGCGACCATGCGGTCGGCCTGCTCGCTCGACACGCCGTAGTCCGAGAAATGCGTCTTGACGCCCAGGCGCTCGATGAAGTCCGAGAGCCGTTGCGGTGCGCGGTCCAGCGGGCCGAGCGCGCGCTCGAGCACCGCGTCGCGGCCGGCGTCCTGCCCGATCGCGCGCCGCAGCACCATCGGCAGCGGGAACGAGCAGGCGATGCCGTGCGGCAGGCCGTAGCGCAGGGTCATCTCGTAGGAGATGGAATGCGCGAGCGCGGTGCGGGTGTTCGAGAACGCCATGCCGGCCTGCAGCGCGGCCAGCGCCATGCGGGCGCGCAACTCGAGGTCGTCGAGCTTCTCCATCAGGAGCGGCAAGGTCTCGAAGATCTGCTGCACCGCCGCGACCGCGAAGGTGTCGGACAGCGCGTTCGCATTCACGTTCCAGATCGCCTCGAGCGCATGCGACAGCGCGTCGAGCCCGCTCTGCAGCGTCACCGAGGCCGGCAGCGAGAGCATCAGCTCGGGGTCGACGATCGCGATGCTGGGCCAGGTTTCGGGAAGGTGCAGCGAATGCTTGCGCTGCGCCTCGCGGTCCCAGATCGTGGCCCAGGGCGTGACCTCGCTGCCGGTGCCGGCGGTCGTCGGCACCGCGATCAGCGTCTTCACGCGCGCCGGCACGAAGGGCCCGCCCGCGGCCAGGGCCGCCACCAGGTCGTCGAAGCGGCCGCTCTGTGTTCCGACCATCAGCGCCTTGGCTGTGTCGATCGCGCTGCCGCCGCCGACCGCGACCAGCACCTCGGCCTGCGCCGACTCCTGCCAGAACGCTTCGTAGAGCGCCCGCAGCTCGGCCACGTCGGGGTTCGGCAGCACCGCGTCGATCACGCCGGCCAGGCCGTCGCCGAGCAGGGCCTGCAGCCGGTCGACGAGCCCGAAGCGGCGCGCCTCCGGAAAGGTCACGACCACGGCCTTGCGGCCGGCCAGCAGCTTCGGCAGAGACGACAAGGCCCCTGCCCCGTACACGCTGCGCACGGGATTGAAGAATTCCTGGGACATCTGGGCCTCTTCAGTGGGCGGCGCCCGCGTGGTTCAGGGCCAGGTCGAAGACGTCGAAGTTGCGCAGCCGGCGGCGCGGGTCCACGCCCTGCAGCGCGCGGTTGAACAGCAGCGGCACCTTCTGCTCCGAGACGCCGCCGTGCGAGCGCAGCGGCACCGTGAGGCCGCTGAGGTCGTGCCGCGCCGCGCTGGTGCCGAGCACCGTCAGGTGGTCGCCGACCACGACCAGGTCGCCGATGCGGTCGCCCGCGAGCTCGAACTGCCGCACCGCCTGGTCGCGCGTGAGCACCTGCTCGACGCCGGGCAGGCCGGCCAGCGCCTCGTGCACCTGCTCCAGCGGCGCGCGGTTGACGTACACCGTCGCGAACGAGCCGAGCGCGCCGTGGTGCACCACGTAGGGATCGGTGATCGGCAGGATCACGCGCGTGCTGGCCTCGCCGAGCCGCGCATCGAGTTCCTGCTGCAGGTAGAGCACGCGCGGATTGCCGGCCGCGTCGGTCTTGGGGCTCATGCCGTGGTCGGCCGTGAGGCCGATCACCGCGCCCAGTGCGTCGAGCCGCGCGAGGTAGCCGTCCATCATCGCGTAGAAGGCGTTGGCCTCGGGCGTGCCGGGCGCGCACTTGTGCTGCACGTAGTCGGTGGTCGACAGGTACATCAGGTCGGGCTTGCGCGTCTCGAGCAGGCGCACGCCGGCGGTGAAGACGAACTCGCTGAGGTCGGCGCTGTAGACCGAAGGCACGGGCTTGCCGACCAGCTCGAGCACCCGGTCGATGCCGCATTCGGCGACGGTCGCCTTGTCGGCCTTCTCGGCCGAGAAGCAGATGCCGCGCAGGCCGTGGCCGAGCATGGTGCGCAGCTTGTCCTTGGCGGTCACGGCCGCCACCAGCGCGCCGGCATCGGAGAAGGCCGACAGCAGCGTGGGCGCGCGCAGGTACTCGGGGTCGTTCATCATGACCTCCTTGTCCGCCGCCACGTCGTAGAAGAAGTTGCCGCAGATGCCGTGCACCGAGGGCGGCACGCCGGTCACGATCGACACGTTGTTCGGGTTCGTGAAGCTCGGCACCACGCAGTCGCCGATCAGCGAGCTGCCCTGCTCGACCATGCGCTGCAGGAACGGCGCCGCGCCGGCCTGGATGGCCTGGGTGATGTAGTCGGGCTCGCAGCCATCGACGCACACCACGACCACCGGCGCGCGCGGCTTCGCGTAATGCCGTCCATTGGCCAGGACGGTCTCGGCTTGAAATGTCATCGGGAAGCTCCTTTGGAATCAGTGCGTTGTCTCGGAGACCTTGTCGTCTCTCGTTGGGTGCACTGTCCGCTCGAAGCTTCTATTCGTCCAATTCAAGTTTTTCGGGCAATGTATTGAGCAGAGCTATACATGGCCCGGGAAAGTACGGAGGCGCCGCTCCGTACGCTGCCCTCAGGCGGCCGCGAGCCGCGGCGCCTTGCGATGCCGCGTCGCCGTCTCGTAGTCGTGCGCCAGCGCGAGCAGGGTTGCCTCGCTCCACAGCGGCCCGACGAACAGCAGCCCGAACGGCGCGCCCGAGGCGTAGTAGCCCGCGGGCACCGTCACGGCCGGCAGGCCCGCGATGTTGAGCTCGCCCACCGTGGTCTCCTGGATCGTGCCGCCGCGCGTGACCGGCAGCTCCTCGCGCATCTGCGGGAACACCAGCGCGTCGAGCTTCTCGCGCGCGAACACCGCGTCGACGATGCGCAGGTAGGCCTCCTTGAGCGCGATGAAGTCCGACAGGTCGGGCGGCGTGCCCGGCGACTTGAGCGCGGCCGCGAACTGCGGCAGGTTGTGCAGGTAGCTCAGCACGCCGCCGGGCGCGAAGGCGGATTCCTTCTCGGTCGCCTTCGCGAAATCGGCAAAGGACTTGAGCGCCGCGTCGGGGCCCAGCCGCTCGAGGTACTTCTGCAGGTCGTAGGGCACCGACTCCATGCCGCGCGCATCGAAGTTCGTGAGCGGCAGCGTGGGCTGGCGCAGCTGCGCGAAGCCGGTGTCGGCGAAGGGGTCGTCGACCAGCACCGCGCCGCGCTGCACGAGTTCCTTCGCGGCACGCGCATAGAGCTCGCTCGCCTCGGCCGACAGCGGCTGGGTGCGCCAGCCCGGGCCGTACAGGCCGATGCGCGCGCCCGCGAGGTTGCGGCTGCCGAACTGCGCGGTGTAGCCGCCCACGGGCTTCTTGCCGACGCCGGCCAAGGTCTTCGGATCTTCCGGCGAGTAGCCCGCGAGCACGTCGAGGCACAGCGCCGCATCCTTCACGGTGCGCGCGATCGGGCCCACCACGTCGCGGTTGCCCGACAGCGGCATCACGCCCGCATTGGGCACCAGGCCGATGGTGGGCTTGATGCCGACCAGGTCCTGCGCCGAGGCCGGGTTCTGGATCGAGCCGCCGGTCTCCTCGGCCAGGCCCAGCACGGCCATGCTGGCGCCGACCGCGGTGGCCGTGCCCGCGCTGCTGCCGCCGGGCACGCGATCGGGCAGCACCACGTTGAGCGTGGGGCCGGCCCAGCTGTCGTCGGCGTGGGTGCCGGTGTGGCTCAGCACCGGCACGTTGGTCTTGCCGAGGATGACGGCGCCGGCCGCGCGCATGCGCGCCACCACGGGGGCGTCGGTGGCGGGCATCAGGTCGACGCCGCCGCTCTTGCCGTGCAGCAGCGACCAGCCGGCCGTGGTCGGGAAGCCGACCATGTCCATCGGGTCCTTGACGACCACGGGCACGCCTGCGAGCGGGCCGAGCGCCTCGCCGGCCGCGCGCCGGCGGTCGATGGCGCGCGCATCGTCGATGGCCTCGTCGTTGAGGAAGATGATGGCGTTGTAGCGTGCGTTCCAGGTCTCGATCTGCGCGAGGCAGGCGCGCGCGAGCGACTCGGCCGTGAAGCGGCCGCTGCGGAAGCCTTCCTGCACGGTGTCGACGGTCAGCGTGGCGAGGTCGATGGTGGGGGGGGTCTGGCTCATGGCGAAGAAACTCCTCGTGAATGCGGTGAATGAAGAGAGAGACAAAAAGGGAAATTCAGAAGGTCATGTGGCGATCGATGATCTCGTCGCTCAGCTGCTCGATGGGACCGCTCTCGACGATGGTTCCCTTCTCGAACATGGCGAAGCCGCTGGCCACGCGGCGCACGAAGTCGATGTTCTGCTCGACCAGCACCATCGTCAGGCCGAGCTCGCGGTTCATGCGCGCGATCGCGGCCTCGATCTCCTGCACCACCGAGGGCTGGATGCCCTCGTTGGGCTCGTCGAGCAGCATCACGCTGGGTTGCGCCGCGAGGGCGCGCGCGAGTGCGAGCTGCTGCTGCTGGCCGCCCGAGAGCACGCCGCCGGGCCGGTCGAGGTTGGCCGCCAGGTACGGGAACAGCTCGAGCGCCAGCGGCGGGATTGCGCGCGGCCCGCGGCCCGAGAAGGCGCCCATCAGGATGTTCTGGCGCACGCTGAAGTCCGGGATGATCTCGCGCCCCTGCGGCACGTAGGCGATACCGCCGCGCGCGCGCAGGTGCGTGGGCAGCCCGTCGATGCGCAGGCCGTCGAGTTCGATGCGGCCCGTGGCGCGCACCATGCTGCCCATCAGGGTGCGCAGCAGCGTGGTCTTGCCCATGCCGTTGCGCCCGAGGATGGCGGTGATCTTCCCCTTCGGGATGGAGAGGCTCACGTCCTGCAGCGCGTGGCTGCGGCCGTAGTAGCTGTCGACGTTGGCGAGTGTCAGCATGTCGATGCGATTCCGTGGGATCCGAGGTAGGCCTGCCGGACGCGCGCATCGCGTTCGATCTCGGCGACGCTGCCCTCGGCCAGCACGCGGCCCAGGTGCAGCACGGTGATGCGCTCGGCGATGTCGCGCACGAAGGCCATGTCGTGCTCCACCACCAGGATGGTGTGGCGCCCGCGCAGGCTCTTGAGGATCTGCGCGGTCTTGCGCGTCTCGCCGGCCGTCATGCCGGCCGTGGGTTCGTCGAGCAGGATCACCTTCGGCTGCTGCGCGATCAGAAGGCCCAGCTCCAGCCACTGCGTCTGGCCGTGGCTCAGGTCGCCGGCCTGCTGCTGCTGCACTTCCTCGAGCCCGGCCAGCGCCAGGATCTCGTCGACGCGGCGGTCGGTCTCGCGCCCGAAGCCCCAGCGCAGGTTGCGCAGGATCGAGGGCTCGCGGCTCGCGGCCACGCAGAGGTTGTGGCGCACCGTGAGCTCGCGGAACACGCTCGGGATCTGGAACTTGCGGCCGATGCCCGCGCGCGCGATCCGGTACTCGGGCCAGTTCGTGAGGTCGCGCCCGTGCAACTCGACCCGGCCCTCGGTGCTGCGCGTCTTGCCCGAGATCAGGTCCATCAGCGTGGTCTTGCCGGCGCCGTTGGCGCCCAGCAGCACGCGCAGCTCGCCCTCGGCCACGCGCAGCGACACGCCGTCCACCGCCTTGAAGCCGCCGAAGCTCACGCCCAGCGCATGCAGTTCGAGTGCGATGTCGCTCATGGCGCACCTCCGCCGGCACGGCGCTGGCCGATGCGCTCGAGCAGCTCGTGCGCCCAGCCCGCCATGCCCTTGGGCAGGTACAGCACCACCAGCACGAAGGTCAGCCCCACGATCACGCGCCAGGCCTCGACCAGCGACTGGGTCTCGCTCGCCGTGGCCTCGAGCATGTTGATCAGGATCGCGCCGATGCACGCGCCCAGCAGCGAGGCGCGCCCGCCCACCGCGGCCCACACCACCATGGTGATCGAGAAGCTCAGATCCATGAAGGTGGGCGAGGCGAACTCGGCCACCACCACGTAGAGCATCCCGGCCACCGCGGCGATGGCCGCCGACAGCGCGAAGAAGAAGGTCTGGTAGTGCGCCACGTCGAAGCCCAGGTAGCGCGCGCGCTGCGGATCGCCCGAGGTGGCGCGCAGGATCACGCCGGCGCGCGTGGCGAGCAGCGCGCGCGCACCGACCAGCACCACGGCGAGCACGCCCGCGACCAGGTAGTAGGTCGACACGCCGTAGGGATCGAGCTCGTGCCCCGCGATGCGCAGCCAGGCCAGGTCCGACAGCCCGTTGAAGCCGTTGGTGATCGGCTGCGCGTCGACCAGCAGCAGGCGCACCAGCAGCACCAGGGCCAGCGTGACGATCGAGACGAACACGCCCGCGATGCGCTTGCGGAACAGCAGCGCGCCGAGCACGAAGGCCACCAGCGCCGGCAGCAGCAGGCCCATGGCGAGGCCGAACCCCTGCGACTGGAACGGCTGCCACAGGAAGGCGCCCGGGTTGATGCAGCACAGGTCGACGGTGGCGCCGGGCTGCGCGTTCGACAGCATGAAGTCAGGCACCGGGTTGGCACCGCCATGCTGCAGGCTGGTGGGGCTGGCCATCTTCAGCGACATGGCCAGCATGTAGGCGCCGAGGCCGAAGAACAGCCCCTGCCCCAGGTTGAGGATGCCGGCATAGCCCCAGCTCATGGCGACGGCGATGCCGAGCATGCCGAACACCAGGTACTTGGCGAGCCGGTTGAGCCAGAAGCCGTCGAGCACCAGCGGTGCCAGCGCGACCAGGGCCAGGAAGATTGCGTAGGCGGCGAAGGTCGCGCGCCGGTCCAGAGGAGTGCCCATGCCGTTCACCGCCCCTTGAACGAGAAGAGGCCCTGCGGCCGCACCACGATCAGCAGGATCACCAGGCCGAACACCACCGCGCGCGCGAGGATGTCGTTGCTGACCGCCGCCACCACGCCCGTGACCTCGCCGAGGCCGATCGAGGTGACGACCGCGCCGAGCAGGCTGCCGACGCCGCCCGACACCACCACCAGGAAGCTGTCGACCACCAGTGCCGTGCCCATGTCGGGCGAGACGGTCTTGAAGCCCGCCACCAGCACGCCGGTGATGCCAGCCAGGCCGGCGCCGAAGGCGAAGGTCCAGGCATTGACGCGCTGCACGTCGATGCCGCAGGCCGCGGCCATGCGCGGGTTGCGGATGATGGCGCGCACCTGCATGCCGATGCGCGTGCGGTAGAGCAGCAGCCAGGTCGCGAAGGTCAGCACCACGGTGCAGGCCACGATGAAGGCGCGGTAGGCATTGATCGGCGTGTCGCCGACCATCACCGCGCCCTGCAGCACGGCGGGGATCGGCATGTTCTGCAGCCCCGGTCCCAGCCCTTCGATGTGGATGCCGAAGAAGGCCAGGCCGCCTTCGAGCCGCACCGCCTGCTGCACCAGGATCGCCACGCCCCAGGTGGCGAGCAGCGTGTCGCCGAGCCGGCCGTAGAGGCGCCGCACCACGCAGCGTTCGATCAGGAGGCCCAGCGCGGCCGCGACCACGAAGGCGATCGGGATCGCGGCGAACAGCCCGAGCCCGAGCCAGATCTGCGCCAGCACCGCGGCATAGGCGCCGACCATGATCATCTCGCCGTGCGCCATGTTCACCACGCCCATCGCGCCGTAGATGATGACCAGGCCGAGCGCGGCCAGCAGAAGAATCGAGCCCATGCTGAGCCCGATCAGGAGTACGTCCAACATCGGAAGTCTTTCTCTCGAGGGTGAATGCGGGCACGGCACATGCCGCCGCGCCCGCGGCCGGCTCTTCAGGCCTTGACCGGCGCGGCGCCGTTGCGCTTGCAGATCAGGTTGGCGTCGGTCTCGCCATAGGCGAAGTACGGCAGCGGCCGCACCGGCTGCGGACTCGCGTCGACCACCTTGCTCTGGCCGTCGGCCTGCCACTGGCCGATGCGCGGCGTGACCCAGGCATGCAGGCTCTCGGGATCGATGCGCACCTTGCCGCCGGGCGCGTCGTAGCTCTGGCCGCCGATGTTGGCGCGGATGGCGTCGGCGGTGGTGGCCTTGCCGGCCTCCACCGCCTGCTTCCAGAGGAAGACCTGGAAGTACGCGGCTTCGAGCGAGTGGTAGGTCACGGCCTTGGGGTCGTTGACGAACTTGCGGTAGCGCTCGATGAAGGACTTGTTGGCCGGCGTGTCGATCGACATGAAGTACGGCACCGAGGTGTAGCTGCCGGCCGCGTACTCGCCGCCCATGGCCGCGATCTCGATCTCGCTGATCACGGTGGCGCAGATCGGCACCGCGGCCTGCGACATGCCCTGGTTCTTGTATTCGCGGTAGAAGGCCACGAGCGAATCGCCCACCACGTGCGAGAGCACCACGTCGGCGCCCGACTCCTTGATCTTGCGCACCACCGAGGCCCATTCCGAATGGCCGAGCTCGAGGTACTCGTCGGCCACCCACTTGGCGCCCGACTGCTCGATCAGCTTCTTGCTGACCTTCGACATCTCGCGCGGATAGACGTAGTTGGAACCGACGATGAAGAACTTCTTCTTGCCGAGCTTCTCGACGATCCACGGCACGTAGTTGGCCAGCTGCTGGTTGGCGACCGCGCCGCTGTAGACCACGTTCTTCGAGCATTCGAAGCCTTCGTAGTGGGTTTGATAGAACAGCATCGCGTTGCGACGCTCGAACACCGGCAGCACCGCCTTGCGGCTGGCCGAGGTGTGGCAGCCGAACACGGTCTCGATGCGGTCGCGCGTGATCAGCTTCGAGGCCTTCTCGTTGAAGGTCTTCGGGTCGGAGGCGCCGTCCTCGAGCACCACCTCGACCTGGCGGCCCATCACGCCGCCCGCGGCGTTGATCTCGGCCACGGCCATGCGCACGCCGTTGGCGAGCATCTTCTCGACGATCGACAGACCGCCGGTCTGCGAATAGAGCGCGCCGACCTTGATGGTGTCGGCCGCGTAAGCGCTGCGCATCAGCGCGGGCGACGAGAGGGCAGCCGCGGAAGCAGCCGAGGAAACGAGGAAGTGGCGACGGTTGGTTGTCAACATGATGGGACCTCAGGACGTGACGCAGCGACCATGCGCTGACGAATGGTTGAAGAGCTCGATGGGTGGAACCAGCCGACAGCACTGTCGGGCGCAGGCGAAAAAAAACCCACAACGCGGTGGGGACCGCGGCGTGGGCTTCATTGCCAGGTGGACCGGAGAACACACATGGTTCCCGGTGCCGGCTGCATCGGCGCCTGACGAATCAAGGGGATGCAACCACCGAGCCGGAGGACCGACTCGATGCAGTCATGCTAGCGAGTTAGGGCACCGGGTGCAACAGGGTTTCCATGTTGATGATCGAACTCGCGATCTGTTCCATCGACAGCCGCTTGGCCATCGCCTGCGCGCGGATCGCCTGGTAGGCCTCGCCCTCGCTGATGCCCTTGGAGGCCATGAGGATCGTCTTCGCGCGGCTCATGGCCTGGTCGCTGGTGATCTTGCGGCGCAGCTTGCGGTTCTCCTTGAGCATCGCCTGGCGCTCGGCCCACAGGCTGCGCGCGGTCACCAGGTGCGCGAGCAGGCCGAAGGGCTTGATCGGCTTCTGCACCACCGCGAAGGCCGCGCTCTCGAGCACCAGCTGCAGGGTGGTCGGGTCCTCGTAGTTGACGATCGCAATCACCGTCGGCTCGGGCCGCGGCATCGACTTGAGCAGGGCCTCGGTGGCCTGGCGCGACTCGCCCTCCACCAGCAGGAACAGCACGTCGACATTGGGCGGCACGGTGGCCGGCATGGGCCAGGCCATGCTCACCATGCAGCCCACGCGGCGCAGGTGGCTGACGAGGGCGTCGCCCTCCTCGTCCGGCGGATGGACGACGACGATCTTGAGCTCGGGCAGTTCGCGCAGCAGCGAAATGGTCATGGCGCCTCCGCTTCCCTCAGGCCGGCCGTCCCGCGAGCGGATCGAACCGGTTCTCGTACATGTAGGGATCGGGCTTCACGCGCAGGCCCGGATCGTCCACCACCTGGAACGTGCCCTGCGCATCGACGCGCGCCACGCGCGGCCAGAGGTAGGTGTGGTGGTTCTCCTGGTCGATGCGCACCCGGCCCTGCGGCGCGTCGAACTCGTGCTCGTGCAGGTGCGGCAGCATCGCCTCGAGCCGGTCGCTGCCCGCGCGTTCCAGCGTCTGCGCATAGAGCATCACCTGGAAGTAGGCCGACTCCGCGCAGGCCGTGATCGGCAGGCCGGTGCCGAAGCGCTTGCGCCAGGCCGCGACGAACCGGAGGTTGGCCGGCGTCTGCAGGGTCGAGAAGTAAGGCGCCGCCGTGATGCTGCCCGCGGCCGCGCGCGCCGACATCTGCGCGATCTCGGCCTCCTGCGTCGACTGGCTCGCGATCGGATGCGTCTGCTGGTCGAAGCCGGCCTCGCCGTAGGCCTCGTAGAAGCGCGCGATGCCGTCGCCGACCACGGTCGAGTAGACGACGTCGGGCTGCGCGGCCTCGATGCGCCGGATCACCTTCGGCATGTCGATGTCGGCCACGCGCAGCGGCACGTACATCTCGTCGAGCACCTCGCCGCCGGCCTGGCGGAACAGGTCCGCGATGATCCGGTTGGATTCGTAGGGATAGACGTAGTCCGAGCCGATCAGGAACAGCCGCTTGCCGAAATGGCTCGTGAGGTAGCGCACCAGCTGCACCGAGTTCTGGTTCGGCGCCGCGCCTGTGTAGACGCAGTTCGGCGAGTACTCGAAGCCTTCGTAGAGCGTGGGATAGAACAGCAGCGCGCGATGCGCCTCGACCACCGGCAGCACCGCCTTGCGCGTGCTCGACATGTAGCAGCCGAAGATCACGGCCACGCCGGCCTGGTCGCACAGCTGCTTGGCCAGCTCGCGGTAGCGCGGCGGCCGCGAAGCCGGGTCGAGCACCGCCGGCTCGATCGGGCGCCCGAGCACCCCGCCACTCGCGTTGACCTCTTCGATAGCGAGCAGGGTCGCGGCCTGCTGCGTGCGCTCGACGGCCGCGGTCACGCCCGTCGATGAGAAAAGCACCCCGACTCGCCAGGGGGTTTGTGATTTGGATCCGGTCACGTCTGGACTCCCAATGAAAAAAGCCCCCAGCAGCCTTCAAGGCCGCTGGGAGCTTCACTGCTCCATGTCAATGTCGAGGCCTTGCGGCGTCGTCCGCGCTACTGTAGCAGTCCCGCGTGCACGGCAGGCAAGTCTTTTCGGAAGCCCCGCGCTTCAGTGGGAGGCCGAGCGGCCGTTGGCGTTCTCCATCGGCGCCACGCGCCGCACGATCCAGCGGAAGGCCGGCCCGGTCAGCAGGGTCGACAGCACGGCGAGCGTGACCAGCGCCGCGAAGGCATGCTCCGACAGCAGGCCCTTGTCGCGCAGGATCGTGGCGGCCACGATCTCCATCAGCCCCTTGCATTGCAGCAGCGTGCCCACCGCGAGCGCCTCGCGCCGCGACAGCCATTGGGCCGGCGAGCACGCCAGCACCGCCACCAGCTTGGCCGCCACCGCCAGCACCAGCAGCGTGGCCGAGGCCTGCAGCGAGGCCCAGCCCAGCACGCTGCCGTCGATCTTGAGGCCGCTGTGGCCGAAGAACACCGGCGCCAAGCCGATCAAAGCGAACTGGCCCAGCCGCTCCACCGGCAGCCGCCGCGACCAGGCCGCCGGCACGATCGCGCCCGCGAAGTAGGCACCGAGCAGTTCGTGCAGGCCCAGCTGCGAGCTCGACCAGGCACCGGCCGCGAGGAACAGCGGCATCGCGAGCCAGATCGCCCAGGCCGGCGGCTCGCGCGTCGCCTTGCGCGCGAAGGCGGCA
>NZ_JBZAYE010000909.1:0-2280 GCF_058244205.1 Variovorax sp. 20P10.2.4 | reverse complement strand
CTTCCGCCTCAAGCTGCTGCTGATCGCGCTGGCCGGCGCGAACGCGGCGCTGTTCCATGCGCGCGGCGGCTCCGCGCTGCTCGACGGGCCCGCCGCAAAGACCGGACGGCTGCAGTGCCTGTTGTCGCTGGCCTTCTGGCTCGCTGTCATCATCTGCGGGCGCTGGATCGCCTATGCCTGAGCGGGCCTCGGCCCGCTCCCACCCTTCCTCCGAGGAGAACGCCATGCCGCTGCCAAGACGCGCCTTCGTTGCCAGTTCGCTGGGCCTCGGCCTGGGCCTCGCGCTGCCGGCGCGCGCGCACCATGGCTGGAGCAGCTTCGACCAGGAGCGCCCGCTCTACCTCGAGGGCCGCGCCACCCGCGTGATGTGGCGCAACCCGCATGGCGAGCTCGAACTCGAACTGCCCGAGAAACCCGCGCTGCCGGCCGACCTGAAGCAGCGCGCGCTGCCGAAGCAGAGCGCCTCGGTCGACGGCCCCGCGCTGCTCGCCAAGGCCCAGCTGCCGACGCGGCGCGATCGCAAGTGGCTGGTCGAGCTCGCACCGCTCACGCGGCTGTCGGCCTGGCGCGTGGAAGAGATCAAGACCGGCACGCAGCTCGGCGTGCTGGGCTTCACCTTCACCGGCGAGAAAGGCGACGCGGTGCTGCGCGCCGAGTACCTGTTCGTCGACGGCAAGGTCTACGGGCTGCGCTCCTCGCCGGCCTGAGCTTCCTTCCGCGATTCTTCTCGCGCCCTCCGCCGCGCCGCGCACGCGGCGTTGTCCGTCGTTCCCCGGCTTGCAAGCCATGCGGTCGATCGGTACATTGCATTTTTTGAGGGCCATTCATGTCCGTCGACAGCACTGCGATCCCTTCGTCCTCCGCCTCCCCCGTTCCTCCCACCGTGCCGGTGCCACCGGTTCCCTCGGCCGCCGCGCTCCCGGTCCAGACCGTCGTCCCCACGCCCAGCGGCCACATCCGGCTGACCTCGCACAGCGGCGGTTTCGGCGCGCTGCCGATCCGCTGGGGCGCGGCCACCGCCACCGAGCGCGGGCCGATCGTCGGCACCACCACCAAGCGCGCGCACCGCAACGTCATCGGCACGCACAGCGGCTCGTACAGCGTTTACCGCGCGCTCGCGGTGGCCGCGGGCGCGCTCAAGCGCGAGCACAAGGCCGACCTCACGAACACCGCGCCCACCGACATCATCGGCCCCTATCCGCAGTGGGGCGAGCCCGGGCGCATCGTCTCGCTCGACCCCTGGGGCGCGCTGGTGGCCGATGCCTTCAAGAACGAGCTCGCGGCCGGCTACGACATCCGCCCGACCATCGCCATCACCAAGGCGCACGTGATCCTGCCCGAGGTGATCGAGGCGCTGCAGAGCGGCCGCCTCAAGGCCGACGGCCACTTCCTCACGGCCGGCGGCGCCGCGATGGTGACCAAGGCCGCGATCGAGCCCGTCTGGTACCTGCCCGAGGTGGCGCGGCGCTTCGGCTGCTCCGAGACCGACCTGCGCCGCGTGCTGTTCGAGGAAACCGGCGGCATGTACCCCGAGTTGGTCACGCGCTCCGACCTCGAGGTGTTCCTGCCGCCGATCGGCGGGCAGACGCTCTACATCTTCGGCAACCCGCGCGACCTGGCCAATCCCGAGGTCGAGCTCACGGCGCGCATCCACGACGAGTGCAACGGCTCCGACGTGTTCGGCTCCGACATCTGCACCTGCCGGCCCTACCTCACGCACGCCATCGAGGAATGCATCCAGGGCGCGCAGCGCGGCGGCGTCGGCCTCATCGCCTACTCGCGCAAGGAAGGCCGCGCGCTCGGCGAGGTCACGAAGTTCCTGGTCTACAACGCGCGCAAGCGCCAGGTCGGCGGCGACACCGCCGACCAGTACTTCGCGCGCACCGAATGCGTGGCCGGCGTGCAGGACATGCGCTTCCAGGAGCTGATGCCCGACGTCTTCCACTGGCTGGGCATCCGCAAGATCCATCGGCTGGTGTCGATGAGCAACATGAAGTTCGACGCCATCGTCGGCTCGGGCATCGAGATCGGCGAACGCGTGAACATTCCAGACGAACTGATCCCCGCCGACGCGCGCGTCGAGATGGACGCCAAGATGGCCGCCGGCTATTTCACGCCGGGCCCGGTGCCGGACGCGGAGGAACTCAAGAAGGCCAAGGGCCGGGGACTGAACGAATGACGAGCAGCAACAACGATTTTCGCGACCATCTTCCCGTCGACGGCTCGGGCAGCCTGCGGCCCGGCGACGAGGGCCGGGTCGATCCCGCGACCGAGTTCGCG
>NZ_JBZAYE010000908.1:0-2283 GCF_058244205.1 Variovorax sp. 20P10.2.4 | reverse complement strand
CAGCACCCGCGGCGCCACCGTTGCCGTCGTCGCGCGAGCGCCAGCTGCTCGAGCGCGTGCGCCAACGGCTGCACGACGCGCCCGAGGAACACCACACGCTCGAGGCGCTGGCCCGCCTCGCCTGCATGAGCCAGAGCACGCTGCGCCTGAAGTTCCGCGCCGCCTACCAGTGCTCGGTCTTCGAATGGCTGCACGAGCGCCGGATGGCGCTCGCGCGCGAACGGCTGGCGCAGGGCCTGAGCGTGCAGGAGGCCGCGCAGCTCGTGGGCTACCGCCACGCGACGAACTTCGCGACCGCCTTCCGCAAGCGCTTCGGCGTGGCGCCGAGCGGGCGCGAACGCCGCTGACGCCGTCCGCGCCCGCGCGTCGGAGCGCGACTACATCGGGGCCTCGGCGCTTCGGTTAAGGTTCGGCGCATTTCCGCAGTTCCAGAAGGCTCCATGAACCGCCCCGCTCCCGTGCGCAAGCACTTCTCGATGATCCGCGGCTTCCACCTCGCCGACGTGTTCACGCTCGGCAACGCGGCCTGCGGCGTGGGCGGCGTGTTCCTCGCGATGGCCTACATGGCGAGCCAGTCGCTCACCCACTTCTACTGGGCCGCCGCGCTCGCGCCCGCGGCCTTCGTGTTCGACGTGTTCGACGGCCGCATCGCGCGCTGGCGCCAGACCCATTCGGCGCTCGGGCGCGAGCTCGATTCGCTGGCCGACATCATCTCCTTCGGCGTGGCACCGGCCGCGCTGGGCTTCGCGGCCGGGCTCGACGGCGGCTGGGACTGCGTGGCGCTGGTCTATTTCGTCTGCTGCGGCGTGAGCCGGCTCGCGCGCTTCAACGTCACGGCCGAATCGCTCTCGGCCGGTGGCGACAAGGTCAAGTACTTCGAGGGCACGCCGATCCCGACCAGCGTGGTGCTGGTCGGCGTGCTCGCCTGGGCCGCCTCGCAGGGCCGCCTGGGCGACGCGCTGTGGGGCGGCGCCTGGAGCGTGGGCCCGTGGCAGCTGCATCCGATGGCGCTGCTGTTCGCGCTCTCGGGCACGCTGATGATCAGCAAGACGCTGCGCATCCCGAAGTTCTGAGCCAGACAACCCCAAGGAAGACACCCTCATGACCATGAAGCTGTATTTCGACCCGCACAGCCGCGCGCAGGTCGCCAAGTGGATGCTCGACGAGGCCGGCGTGGACTACGAGATCGTGCCCACGCTGCTGCGCGAGAAGGCGCACAAGACGCCCGAGTTCCGCAAGATCAACCCCGCCGGCAAGCTGCCCGCGCTGGTCGACGGCCGCACGCGGCTGTTCGAGAACGCGGCCATCTGCCTCTACATCGCCGAGAAGTACCCCGCGAAGAAGCTGGCCCCGCCCGTGGGCACGCCCGAGCGCGGCCGCTTCCTGTCGCTGATGGTCTATTCGACCGCGCAGCTCGAGCCCGCGATGGGCGACAGCATGCTCAAGCTGCGCAGCAACAACAGCGCGCGCGGCTGGACCGACTTCGAGGAGGCCAAGGACGCGGTCGAGCGCGAGCTCGGCGACGGCCCCTACCTGTTCGGCGCGCAGTTCACCGCGGCCGACGTGATGATCGGCTCGATGTTCATCTACCTGCGCGCCTTCGGTGGCCGTTCCAACCGGCCCCGGATCGACGCCTACGTCAACCGGCTGCAGGCACGCCCGAAGGGCATGCGCTTCGGCTGAAGCGAGACGTTCCGGCGCCGGCTGCCGCGCCGGCGACAGGTGGCGCGGCAGAGGCGGGCCTACGCTCGGTCCCCCGCTGTTTTCCAACGAAGGCTTCGCGCCGCACCACCATGCACAACACCAAGAGACAGGCAGCCACCCTTCCCCTTTCCCTGCTCGCCGCCGCCCTGCTGCTCGCGGGCTGCGCCAGCGCCCCGCCGCCCTCGGGGCGCGCGGTCACGATCGAGCGCACCACCTACGGCATCGCCCACGTCACCGCGCCCGACTACGAAGGCCTGGCCTTCGGCGCCGCCTACGCGCATGCGCAGGACAACGTCTGCCAGACCGCGGAGCACCTGGTGACGATGCGCGGCGAGCGTTCGCGCTTCTTCGGCGCGCAGGAGCGCGGCGCCTTCGGCCTGGGCCTGATGCCCAACGCGCAGATCGACCTGTTCGTGCGCTACCACATGGACGACGCCGCGCTCGCGCGCGCCGGTGCCACCACCAGCGCCGAGGTGCAGACCATGATGCGCGGCTACGTGGCCGGCTACAACCGCTACCTGCAGGACGCCGGCCCCAACGGCCTGCCCGCGGCCTGCCGCGGCAAGCCCTGGGTACGGC
>NZ_JBZAYE010000907.1:0-2293 GCF_058244205.1 Variovorax sp. 20P10.2.4 | reverse complement strand
GGCCGAGCTCGAGGCCCTGAACCGCCTGCTCGCGCAGGACCAGAGCCATGTGGAAGTGGCGGCCGACCCCGAGGGCGGCGGCCTGCGGCTGCGCCGCGTCGAGCCCTTCTCGACGCCCGATCAGCTGCTGCAGCCGATCGCGCGCGCCATGGCCGGGCTGCTGTGCGACGAGCACTTCGAATGGGTGCGCGCCTGCGAAGGCCACGCCTGCACGCTGATGTTCCTGGACCGCACCAAGACCCACTCGCGCCGCTGGTGCAGCATGGCCTCGTGCGGCAACCGCGCGAAGGCGGCCGCGCACCGGGCGCGGCGCAACCTCACTTCCAGCTGAACTCGTGGTTCAGGCCGATCACGACCCCGCGCACGCCCTGCGGCCCGGTCCGTGAGGCGCTGAGGTCGAGGCTGATCAGCGGCGTCAGGTTCAGGCGCGCGCCCACGCGCGAGGTCCACAGCCGCGAGACGCGGCTGCGTTCTGCGATCAGCGACAGCGTGTCGTTGAGCGCCCACTCGCAGGCCAGCCCGCCGCGCGCCGTGCGCTGGCCGGTGCCGGGCGCCCAGTCGGCACCGAGGTTGGCGTGGATCTGCAGGCTCTGCGTGGGGCGCCAGGTGACCGGCAGCACGAACTGCCCGCCCGTGCGGCCGCCGGTGCGCAAGTCCGACACCGTGCCGGCCGAGACCGCGGCGCTCCAGGTGGCATCGGGCGCCGGGCCGAAGAAATTCCACTTGACCTGCGGTCCTCCCGTGACCGTGTGCACGCCCAGCGTCGACAGCCGGTCGAGGTTGAAGCCCAGCTCCACGGGACCGATGCGGCAGGCCGGGCCCAGGTGGAAGCCGATGACCGGCTCGGTACCGGTGCGGCCCCACCAGGTCTCGTACTGGCACTGGCCCGGATCGAGGGTGGCGGCATCGTCGATGTCGAAATGGCCGGCCGCGTGCGCGCTCGCGCCGGCCCACAGGCCGCAGGCGGCCAGCAGCCATCCGATGCGCGTCCCTCTCGTGGCGTGTTCGTTGTTCTTCATCGCGAGCGTTCCGGTGGAACCGGCGCGCGATTCTAGGCAGGCGGAAAGTCGGCGGCGTGACGCCGCCGCCCAAACGCTGGAACGCTAGATCTCGAACTGCGGCTGCAGCTCGCGGATGCGCTTGATCGCCACGCCCGCCGCGGCCGTGCGCGTCTCCACGCCGAGCTTCACGTAGACGCGCTCGAGGTGCTTCTTGGCCGTGGCCGGGCTGCTGCCGAGGATCTCGCCGATGTCCTTGTTGGTCTTGCCCTTGACCACCCAGTAGAGCACCTCGGCCTCGCGCGCCGTGAGCTTGAGGCTCAGGCTCATGGCCTCGATCACGGCGGTGTCGGACACCTCGCGCATGATGATCATCCACTCGTCGCCGTCGTCGTCGTGCCCGGTCTGCTGGTGCAGGCGCAGCGTGAGGCTGCTGGCGCCCTGCGCGATCGACAGTGCCGGCGGCTCCACGCCGCGCTGGCGCGCCGCCGGCGCATGGCTGCGCAGCCAGTCGAGCACGGCGACCGGGGTCTCGGGCGCGCGCGTCTCGCAGTAGCGCTGCAGCAGGTCGCGCGCCAGCGCTGTCTGCCAGATCAGCCGGCCCTCGGGCAGCCGCACCGTGATGCTCGCGTAGCCGAAGGCGTCGAGCGCATTGCGCGCCTGGCCGGCCTGGCGCGCCACCTGGCGCGCGCGCCGGGCGCCCTGCAGGTGCACGTTCATGCGCGCCAGCACCTCCTTGGGCTTGATCGGCTTGGTCACGTAGTCCACGCCGCCGGCCTCGAGCGCGGCCACCAGGTGTTCGGTCTCGGTCAGGCCGGTCATGAAGACGATCGGGATGTGGGCCGTCATCCCGTCGGCCTTGAGCCGGCGCGCGACCTCGAAGCCGTCGATGCCCGGCATCATCGCGTCGAGCAGCACGATGTCGGGCCGCGCCTGCGCGGCGCGCTGCAAGGCCTGCTCGCCGTTGGTGGCGATCAGCACCGTGTAGCCCGATTCGTCGAGCGCGTCGTGCAGCACCGCGAGGTTGTCGGGCACGTCGTCCACGATCAGCACCAGGTCGCTGTTGGCGCTCTTGTCGCGCAGCGACTGCGCGAGCGGCACGGGTTCTACAGGGGGGGCCGGTGTGTTCATCTGGTGGTCATCCCGCATGGGCCGCCTCGGCCAGCGCGCGGCCCATGGCCTCGAACTGGAACTGCCGCGCCAGCACGCGCTGCGCCTCGGTCCAGGCGGCGCATTCGGGCTGCTCGCCGTCGATCGCGTCGAGCTGGTTCATGATGCCGCGGAAGTAGCCGAGG
>NZ_JBZAYE010000906.1:0-2297 GCF_058244205.1 Variovorax sp. 20P10.2.4 | reverse complement strand
CGCGACGGCGGCGAACAGCGCCAGGCACAGCATGCCCGTCGCCAGCCTGGCGCCGATCCCGGCGAATCGATATGAAACCAGCGTCATGCCCCTCGCGCAAAAGCGCCAAAGTGTACGGAGCCACCGTGTCACTTCGCGCGGCAGGGTCTGCCGCCTGGTTACCAGGTGTCTACGTAGGGCGCCGGCGCCTCGTGGGGACGCGTGGCCGAGGCCAGCCCGCGCACCAGCCAGTCGCGCGTCTGCGCGGGATCGATCACGGCGTCGATCTCCAGCGTCTGCGCCATGTGGATCGCCTCGCCGTTCTCGTACTGCTGCGCCACCAGCTGCTTGAACAGCGCATCGCGCTCGGCCCCTTCGGCCGCCGCGGCGAGCTCCTTGCGGAAGCCCAGCCGCACCGCGCCCTCGAGCCCCATCGCGCCGAACTCGCCCATGGGCCAGGCCACGGTGAACACCGGCGCGTCGAAGCCGCCGGCCGTCATCGCCTGCGCGCCCAGGCCGTAGCCCTTGCGCAGCACCACGGCGAAGAAGGGCACGCGCAGGTGCGAGGCCACCATGAACATGCGGCAGACATGGCGCACCTGCGCCTGCGCCTCGATCTCGGGGCCGACCATGAAGCCCGGCGTGTCGCACAGCGAGACGATCGGCAGGCCGTGCGCATTGCACAGCTGCATGAAGCGCGCCGACTTGTCGGCCGCCTCCACGTCGATCGCGCCGCCCAGGTGGTGCGGGTTGTTGGCCATCAACCCGACGGGCTTGCCCTCGATGCGCGCGAGCGCGGTCACGATGCCCGCGCCGAAGCCCGCGCGCAGTTCGAGCAGCGAGCCGGTGTCGGCCACGCCGCGCATCGCGGCGCGCACGTCGTACACGCGCAGCCGGTTCTCGGGCACCACGTGGCGCAAGGCGCGCGGGTCGGCGCACTGCCAGTCGGCGACCGGGCCCTGGAAGTACGACAGGTACTGCTTCGCGGCCGCGACCGCCGCTGCCTCGTCCTCCACCAGGATGTCGATCACGCCATTGCGCGACTGCACGCTGCTCGGCCCGATCTGCTCGGGCGCGAAGGTGCCGAGGCCGCCGCCCTCGATCATCGCGGGGCCGCTCATGCCGATGTTGCTGCCCTTCGTGGCAATGATCACGTCGGCGCAGCCCAGCAAGGCCGCGTTGCCCGCGAAGCAGCGGCCATGCACGATGCCGACCACCGGCACCTTGCCCGAGAGCGCGGCGAACTGGCTGAAGGTGTGGTTGTTGAGGCCCGCGACGATCGGCATGTCCGTGTCGCCGGGCCGCCCGCCGCCGCCCTCGGCGAACAGCACCACCGGCAGCCGCAGCTGGTGCGCCACCGCGAGCAGCCGGTCGGTCTTGTGGTGGTTGCGCATGCCCTGCGTGCCGGCCAGCACCGTGTAGTCGTAGGCCAGCACGGCGCAGCGCGACTGCTCGGGGCCGAACTGCCTCGCGTTGATGCTGCCGATGCCGGTCACCATGCCGTCGGCCGGCGTGTTCGCGACCAGGTCCTCGAGCGTGCGGCGGCGCGTCTGCGCCGCGATGGCGAGCGCGCCGTACTCGATGAAGTTGCCGGGATCGGCCGCGCTGTCGCAGAGGTCGGCGATGTTCTCGCGCGCGGTGCGCCCGCCCTGCGCATGGCGCTTGTCGACGGCGGCCCGGCGGTTCTCGTCGAGCGTGAACGCATGGCGGTCGATGACCTTCTTCAGGTCGGGCCGGATCGCGTCGAGGTCGTGCGCGGCGCGCGCCTCGGTGTCCACGGCCTGCGCGTCGACCGCCTCCAGCCGCAGCAGCGACTGGCCCTCGACCAGGTAGTCGCCGGGCGCGGCCAGCAGTGCCACCACGCGGCCCGCGGTGGGCGCGTGCAGCAGGTGTTCCATCTTCATGGCCTCGAGCACGCCGAGCTGCGCGCCCGCGGGCAGCACATCGCCGACCGCGACCTCGAACTGCACCAGCTTCGCGGGCATCGGGGCCTTGACCGTGAGGCCATCGTCGGCTTCATCGATCGTGGAGGCCGCCGCTTGCGCGACGACTGGCGTTGTCTCCTTCGCGCGTTTTTCGAACGACGCCGCGGCCGCCAGCAGATCGCCCAGGTGCGCCTCGACGAAGCGCGTGTGCACGGCCTGGGTCGCGAACTCGGGCCGCGCGGCGATCGCGCGCAGCAGCGGCAGGTTGGTGGCGATGCCCTCGATGCGGCACTCGTCGAGCGCACGCAGCGAGCGGCGCAGCGCATCGGCGAAGCGCGCCGAGGGCGCATGCACGATCAGCTTGGCCAGCAGCGTGTCGTAGTGCGGCGAGGG
>NZ_JBZAYE010000905.1:0-2301 GCF_058244205.1 Variovorax sp. 20P10.2.4 | reverse complement strand
CCGAAGGCGCCGAGGCCGTAGGTCGAGCGGCTGCCGAGCACCAGCGGCACGTCGATGCCGCCGGCCACCGCGATGCACATGCGCGCGCCCAGCAGCATGAAGTCGAAACCGAGCACGTCCCCGGCCTGCACCGCGAAGGCTTCGTTGCGCGGCCTCTCGGCGCCGTTGAGCTTGACCTTGGCCTGCGCGCCGGTCACCGCCACCACCGCGGGCGCGTCGAAGCGCAGCTCGGGCCCGAGCAGCGTGCTCTCGATCACGGCCGCGCCCTCGTCGTTGCCCACCAGCAGGTTGGCCAGCACCAGGCCCTGCTGGTCGAGCGCGCCCGACAGCGGAATGCCCAGGTGGTAGTAGCCGGGACGGCCCGCGTCCTGCACGCTGGTCGCGAGGCCGGGCTTGAGCACTTCAATCGCCATGGAGCACCTTCAGCAGCTGTTGGTTGTAGCCGTCGGGATCGGCCAGGAATTCCGTGAGCGAAAACGACACCGGCGCGATGCGCAAGGTGTAGTCGCCGGCCTCCACCTGCGCCACCTGGCGGTCGTACTCGGCGCGGTCGATCGGCTTCCACTTGACGATGTCGCCGGGGCGGAAGAACACCATCAGCTCCTTGAGGTAGGGCAGGCGCTGGGCCGGATCGAAGATCGGCGCCGGCGTGACGCCGAACATCTGGTAGCCGCCGGCCCCGCGCACCGAGTAGATGCAGCTGAAGCAGCCGCCGTGGCCCAAGGTGAGCCGCGGCGTGTCGGTGCGCGGGCTCAGGTACTTGGGCACCTCGAGCTGGCGCTCGCGCTCGACCATCTGGAACAGGAAGGGCAGTCCGGCCACGAAGCCCACCATGGAGACGAACCACGGCGCGCCCGAATGCGCGGCGATGAAGGCCTCGACGGAATCGAGGCCATTGATGCGCGCGGCGTACTCGATGTCGGTGCTGGCCGGGTCCTGGTGGCGCTCGCGGAAGCGCATCAGGGTCTCGTGCGTCCACGGATCGTTGTAGAGCACGGGGATCTCGACGATGCGGGTCTGAAGCCGCAGGTCGGCCTCGCCGATGCCGGCCTCGATCCCTTCGAGCACGGCCTGCAGCGCGTCGGGCGCGATCAGGTCGGGATCGAAGCGCACCAGGTAGGCCGCGTTGGCCGGGCAGATCTCGGTGACGCCCGCGATCTCGCCGGCCTGCACGCGGCGGCGCAGCTCGTTGCAGATCGCCATGCCCTTGAAGAAGGCGGGCAGCGACATCGATTCGCTGATCTCGACGAACAGGTGCTCGTCGCCGCCGAAGCTGTAGCGGGCCTGGGCCGGGAGGATGGCAGCGGTCATGCGGGCA
This sequence comes from Variovorax sp. 20P10.2.4, assembly GCF_058244205.1. Classification (NCBI taxonomy): domain Bacteria; kingdom Pseudomonadati; phylum Pseudomonadota; class Betaproteobacteria; order Burkholderiales; family Comamonadaceae; genus Variovorax; species Variovorax sp. 20P10.2.4. Next base: position 983 of record NZ_JBZAYE010000905.1, on the reverse strand, counting down.
CCTTCTCGAGAGTCGGGACGGAAGCGGCGGGCTCGGCCAGCGGATGCGCCGCGAGCCACTGCTCGAGGAAGCCGGTGTGGAAGGCCGCGGCCGCGACCTCGGCGTCGTCGCACAGCGCGCGGTGCAGCGGGATCGTGGTGTGGATGCCCTCCACGCGCAGCTCGCCGAGCGCACGGCGCATGCGCGCGAGCGCGGCGGCCCGGTCGCTGTCGTGCACGATCAGCTTGCCGAGCAGCGAGTCGTAGTAGGCCGGCACGTTGCAGCCCGCGAACATCAGGGTGTCGAAGCGCACGCCGGGCCCGCCCGGCACCGCGAGCCGCGTCACCAGGCCCGGGCTCGGCATGAAGTTCTTCGCCGCGTTCTCGGCGTTGATGCGCACCTCGATGGCGGCGCCGGCGAGCCGGATGTCCTCCTGCTTCAGCCGCAGCGGCTGGCCCAGCGCGATGCGCAGCATCTCCTTCACGAGGTCGATGCCGGTGACCATCTCGGTGATCGGATGCTCGACCTGGATGCGGGTGTTCATCTCGATGAAGAAGAATTCGCGCGTGTCGTCGTCGTAGAGGTATTCGAGCGTGCCCGCGCCGCGGTAGGCCACGGCGCTCGCGAGGCGCAGCGCCGATTCGCACAGCGCGGCGCGCGTGGCGGCGTCGATGGCGGCCGAGGGCGCTTCTTCCCACACCTTCTGGCGTCGCCGCTGCAGCGAGCATTCGCGCTCGAAGCAGTGCACCACGCGCTGGCCGTCGCCGAGGATCTGCACCTCGATGTGGCGCGCCTTGCGGATGAAGCGCTCGAGGTAGACCTCGCCGTTGCCGAAGGCGGCCTGCGCCTCGGCGGTGGCGGTGGCGAACTGCTGGCGCAGCTCGGCCTCGTCGTGCGCCACGCGGATGCCGCGCCCGCCACCGCCGGCCGAGGCCTTGATCATGATCGGGTAGCCGATGTCGCGCGCGAGCTCGACCGCCACGCCGGCATCGCTCACCACGCCG
>NZ_JBZAYE010000904.1:0-2319 GCF_058244205.1 Variovorax sp. 20P10.2.4 | reverse complement strand
TGGAGCGGCCCGACCTCGGGCCAGTTCATCACCGCCGCGCTCGGCGTGGCGCCGCCCTTCGTCAACGGCCAGCCGATCCCGGGCTTCTCGGCACTGCTGAAGAACGATGACGGCAGCTGGACCGCCCTGCCCGACAACGGCTATGGCAGCAAGGGCAACTCGGCCGACTTCGTGATCGGCTTCTACAACGTGAGCATCGCGTTGCGCACCATGGCCGACGGCAGCAGCCGCCCGGGCGCGATCACGGTCAACCGCCACGTGGCCTTCAACGATGCCAAGGGCTTCCTCAAGGACGGCAAGGGCGTGGACCTGAAGATCACGGCCGACTTCGCCAACTACCAGACGCTGTCGGGCAACACCCTGGTCGACAGCGGCATCGCGGTCGATGCGCGCATCCGCAGCGGCCGGCTGCTCACGGGCTTCGACCTCGACGTGGAATCGATCGCGCGCGCACCCGACGGCAGCTACTTCGTCGGCGAGGAGTTCGGCCCCTACATCCTGCATTTCGACAAGGACGGCACGCTGATGGCCGACCCGGTGCCGCATCCCTTCCTGCGCAGCCCCTCGCACCCCGAGGTGATGGCCGGCACCGTCAGCGCCACCTCGCTGTCGAGCCGCGGCTTCGAGAGCCTGGCCTTCAACGCCGACCGCAGCCGGCTCTACGCCGTGCCCGAGGCCGCGCCCTCGCTGGCGTCGCTGCGCCCGGTGGCCGACGACGAGCGCTACCTGAACTTCTTCGAGTTCGATCCGGCCGCGATGCTCTACACCGGCAAGACCCTGGTCTACAAGAAGGACGGGCCGGCCAAGGACAACCAGATCGTGATCGGCGACATGACGAACGTCGGCGGCAGCCGCTTCGTGCTGATCGAGCGCGACAGCCTGTTCGGCACCAAGGCGGTGGTCAAGCGCCTCTACCTCGTCGACCTCAACGTGAAGGATGCCGACGGCGCGCTCAAGAAGACGCTGCTGGTGGACCTGCTCGACATCGCCGACCCGAAGGGCATCGGCGGCCCGCTGCCCAACGTGGCGGCCGGCCGCTTCAGCATGCCCTTCGACTCGATCGAGAGCGTGGAGGTGGTGGATGCGCACACGCTCGCGGTGGCGATCGATTCGAACTTCCCGACCGAGGACGGACGCCTGCCGGGCAACCCCGACGACACCGAGGTGATCACGATCCGCTTCGACCAGGCGCTGTTCGACCGCGCCGCGAAGTGAGCCGAGGGACGGCGGCGCCTCAGCTGCCGCCGTCCTCCATCTCGAAGGGCGCGACCTGCCGGCCGTCGATGTCGGTGAAGCCGTACTCGCGCGCGAGGTCGCCCACGCGCAACGCGCGGCCGGTCTTGTGCATCACGTTCGCGTCGCCGGCCAGCGCCACGATGGCGCGCCCGATGTAGCGCGGCGATTCGGTGCGCGCGAGCGCGGGCCGCTCGTGCCAGTGCGCCTCGTCGGTCTGGTGGCCGGCCAGCACGAACTCGGTGCGCATCCAGCCCGGCGACACCGCGAGCGAGGCCACGCCATGCGCGCGCAGGTCCTGCGCCATGCCGAAGGCCAGCCGCGTCATCGCGGCCTTGGCGAGGTCGTAGAACAGGCTGCCGCGCAGGTAGCGGTCGCGGTCCCAGAAGGTGGTGGTGGCGATCAGGCCATGGCCCTGGCGCACCAGCAGCGGCGCGGCGCAGCGGCTGGCCACGAGATGGTTGCGCACGCCGCGGTCGAACATGGCCTCCCAGTTCGACAGCGGATGCTCCCAGAACGGCGCCTCGAACACGCCGTTGAAGCTCTCGTGGCCGCCCCAGGCGTTGTTGACCAGCAGGTCGAGCCGGCCGGCCTCGCGCTCGACGCGCGCGAACAGCGCCTGCACCTGCGCTTCGTCGGCATGGTCGCAGCGCACCGCCACGCCCTGGCCGCCGAGGCGCGTGACCTCCTCGGCCGTGTCCTCGATGCTGCCGGGCACGCGCTGCATGCCGGACAGCGCGAGGATCTGGCCATAGCTGTCCGCGGGCTGCGCGCGCGTGCTGCGGCCCGTGACGTAGACGGTGGCGCCGGCCGCGCCGAGTTCGAGCGCGATGCCGCGCCCCGCGCCACGGCTCGCGCCCGTGACCACGGCCACGCGGCCTTGCAGGGAGGGCAGTGCATTCGCACCCGTGGGCTGGTCGGTCATCGGTGGGCTCGCTGAAAAGGAAAGAAGCGCCGAAGGTAGCGCCGCCTCACGCCGGCGTCTTGGAAGAACCCGCAATCGCGCGGCCCAGGAACTCGGTGGGCGTGACGCCGCACAGCGCACGGAACTCGTTGACCATGTGCGACTGGTCGTAGAAGCCGCTG
>NZ_JBZAYE010000903.1:0-2319 GCF_058244205.1 Variovorax sp. 20P10.2.4 | reverse complement strand
TTGAGCGACAGCACGTCGAAGGTCTGGCGCAGCGTGCGCACCGAGGTGTCGTAGTCCGACAGCGCCAGGCAGGCGATCAGCACGTCGATGATCGCGAGCTGCGCGAGGCGGCTGGTCATGGCCTCGGTGCGGAAGTTGGTCTCGCGCGCCATGGTGAACAGCAGCACGTCCGAGAAGGCCTGGATCGGCGACTTGCCGAAGTTGGTGATGCACACGGTCGAGGCGCCGGCCTCCTTGGCCAGCCGCGTCGCGGTCACGGTCTCGTGCGTGCTGCCCGAGTGCGAGATGGTCAGCACCGCCACCCGCGAGTCGGTGAGCGAGGCGCTGATCGCCTGCACATGCGAATCGACCACCACCTTCGCGTTGAGGCCGATGCGCAGCATGCGGTAGTGCGCGTCCTCGGCGATGGTGGCCGAGCTGCCGATGCCGTAGATCTCGATGCGCTCGGCGTCGCGCAGCAGCTTCACCGCGCGTTCCATCGAACCGGCGTCGAGCGTGGCCTGCGTGTCGTGCAGGGTCTGCACGTTGCTCTGGAAGATCTTGCGGATCACCGCCTCGGCCGCGTCCTGCGGATCGAGGTCCTCGTGGATGAACTGCACCGGCCGCACGATCTCCTGTGCCAGCGCGATCTTGATCTGCTGGAAGCCGGTGGCGCCGAGGTTCTTGCACAGGCCGACGATGCTGCCCTCGCTCGAGCCGGTGCGCTCGGCCACCTCGCTGACCGACATGTGGACCACCTCGCGCGGGTTCTTCACGATGAAGTCGGCGATGCGCTGGCCCACCGGGCCGAGCGAGGACCAGAGGGTCTCGATGCGCGCGAGCACCGCGAACACCGGGGCGCCGCCGGAGGCCTCGGTGGCCGGGGCCTTGCCGTTCGCGGCGGGGGGAACGCTGGTGGACTTGGCGGTGGTGTTGCGCTTCATGGGCGGCGAGCTTACCCGCGCTCGATGGCGGTTTCGCGCCAGCCTCAGTCGAGGCCGTGGAAGCTGCTGTCGTCGGGGCCGATGTGCGAGGGCGGCGTCCAGGCCGCGTCGCGCATCGAGCGGCTCACGAGCCGGTCCACGCCCAGCAGCGTGGCGAAGATGGCCATGCGCACCGGGATGCCGTTGTCGGTCTGGCGGAAGATCGCCAGCCGCGGATCGTTGTCGAGATCCGTGCTCAGGTCGTGCGAGCCCGGGCGGCCGTCGCGCGGCAGCGGATGCATCAGCACCACGTCCTTCCTGCACGCCGCATCGACCAGCGCGCGGTCGATCGCGAAGGCCTGGTCGAAGCCCTCCAGCACCTCGTCGTGCGCGAAGCGCTCCTTCTGGATGCGCGTCGCGTAGACCACGTCGGCGCCGGCCAGCGCCTGCGCCGGCGCGGTGGCCGTCTCGACCACGTGGCCATTGCGGCTCACCAGCTCCACGATCTCCGCCGGCATCGCGAGCTGCGGCGGTGCGACCAGCGTGAACTTCAGGCCGCGGTACAGCGCGAGCAGCTTGATCAGCGAATGCACCGTGCGGCCGTACTTGAGGTCGCCGACCATCGCGACATGCGCGCCGTCGACCAGCTTGCCCAGGCGCGAGAACTCGCGCTGGATGGTGTAGAGGTCGAGCAGCGCCTGGCTCGGATGCTCGCCCGGCCCGTCGCCGCCGTTGATGACCGGCACGTTGGTGGCGCGCGCGAATTCGGCGACCGATCCCTGTTCGGGATGGCGCACCACGATCGCGTCGGCATAGCCGCTGATCACGCGGCTGGTGTCGCGGATCGATTCGCCCTTGGCCATCGAGGAGAAGGTGAATCCCGTCGTGTCGCAGACCGAGCCGCCGAGCCGGCAGAAGGCCGCGCCGAAGCTCACGCGCGTGCGCGTGCTGGCCTCGAAGAACAGGTTGGCCAGCACCGCGCCCTCGAGCACGCGGCTGACCTTGCGGCGGCGCGCGATCGGCTGCATCACGTCGGCGAGCCGGAACAGCTCGTCGATGGCCTCGCGGTCGAACTGGGCCACCGACAGCAGGTGCTGCGCGCCGTCGACATGGAGCGACCGGCGCAGCGTGCCATCCTGTGCGCTCTGCGTATATTCACCAGGACGCCCGCTGGAGGCCAGGATCTCGCTCACGAAGCGCCGCGCCACCTCGGGCATGGCCCGGAATTCGTTCGACTCGTCGGGCAGCAGCCAGGCGTCGAGCGCCCTGCGGCGGCTGCCGATGCGCTCGGCGAAGGCATCGCGCGTCATGTTGAGCTGACGCATCGCGTCGCGGAGAAGCACTTGCTGCGGCATGTTCATGGGCCGCAAGTTTATACGCAATGTGTATATTTCGAAAATCCAGCCCGGATCCTAGC
>NZ_JBZAYE010000902.1:0-2320 GCF_058244205.1 Variovorax sp. 20P10.2.4 | reverse complement strand
GAGCCGGCCAACGGCCCCACGCCGCCCAAGGTGGCGCTGCTGTCGGCCGTGTCCTGAATCTCCTTTCGCCCGTCGCCGGGCCGGTCCGATCCGCTACACTCGACCGGGTACGCGACTGGCGATAGGCGCGGTGCCGACAAGGCACCCGCGCTGACGTGGACTACCACTGGGAAGCGTACCGCCTGCGACGTCGCTCCAGACGCGCAGGCGATCAGCCGTTCGCCTGGGCAGCCCTTGTTTGGTTGAAGAACAAGGACCTCGTCTTCAAAGGACTGCCATGTACCAACGCAACATCCTGGTCGAACAGACCGATCCCGAAATCTGGGCTGCCATCCAGGCCGAAAACGCGCGCCAGGAACACCACATCGAGCTGATCGCGAGCGAGAACTACGCCTCGCCGGCCGTCATGGCCGCGCAGGGCTCGCAGCTCACCAACAAGTACGCCGAGGGCTACCCTGGCAAGCGCTACTACGGTGGCTGCGAGCACGTCGACGTGGCCGAGCAGCTGGCCATCGACCGCGTGAAGCAGATCTTCGGCGCCGAAGCGGCCAACGTGCAGCCCCATTGCGGCGCCTCGGCCAACGAGGCCGTGCTGCTGGCCTTCCTGAAGCCCGGCGACACCATCATGGGCATGAGCCTGGCCGAAGGCGGCCACCTGACCCACGGCATGCCGCTCAACATGAGCGGCAAGTGGTTCAACGTGGTGAGCTACGGCCTGGACGCCAACGAAGCCATCGACTACGACGCGATGGAACGCAAGGCGCATGAGCACCAGCCCAAGCTGATCATCGCGGGCGCCTCGGCCTACTCGCTGCGCATCGATTTCGAGCGCTTCGCCAAGGTGGCCAAGGACGTCGGCGCGATCTTCATGGTCGATATCGCCCACTACGCCGGCCTGGTGGCCGCGGGCGTGTACCCGAACCCGGTGCCGCACGCCGACATCGTGACCTCGACCACCCACAAGAGCCTGCGCGGCCCGCGCGGCGGCATCATCCTGATGAAGTCGCAGCACGAGAAGGCGATCAACAGCGCGATCTTCCCGGGCCTGCAAGGCGGCCCGCTGATGCACGTGATCGCCGCCAAGGCGGTGGCCTTCAAGGAAGCGCTGTCGCCCGAGTTCAAGGCCTACCAGCAACAGGTGGTCAAGAACGCCCAGATCGTGGCCGAAACGCTCACGCAGCGCGGCCTGCGCATCGTGAGCGGACGCACCGAAAGCCACGTGATGCTGGTCGACCTGCGCGCCAAGGGCATCACCGGCAAGGAAGCCGAGGCCGTGCTGGGCAGCGCCCACATGACCATCAACAAGAACGCGATCCCCAACGACCCCGAGAAGCCGATGGTGACCAGCGGCGTGCGTGTCGGCACGCCGGCCATGACCACGCGCGGCTTCAAGGACGAAGAGGCCCGCATCACCGCGAACCTGATCGCCGACGTGCTCGAGAACCCGCGCGACGCCGCGAACATCGACGCCGTGCGCGCCAAGGTTCACGCGCTGACCAGCCGCTTCCCGGTCTACCGCTGATCCCGAAGAAGAAGCCCTGACCGCATGAAATGCCCTTTTTGCGGTCATCTCGAAACGCAGGTCGTCGAGACCCGCGTTTCGGAAGACGCTGACTTCGTGCGCAGGCGCCGCCAGTGCGGTGCCTGCGACAAGCGCTTCACCACCTACGAGCGTCCCGACGTCAATTTCCCGGTCGTCGTGAAGAAGGATGGCAGCCGCGCCGACTTCGACTCGACCAAGGTCCGTGCCTCGATGATGCTGGCGCTGCGCAAGCGCCCGGTGAGCATCGAGCAGATCGACAACGCGCTGCTGCGCATCGAACAGAAGCTGCTCGCCAGCGGCCTGCGCGAAATCGAGTCGACCAAGGTCGGCGAACTCGTGATGCGCGAACTCAAGAAGCTCGACAAGGTGGCCTACGTGCGCTTCGCCTCGGTCTACCGCAGCTTCGAGGACGTGGACGAGTTCAGGCAGCTGCTGCGCGACATCTGAGCCACGGCCTGTCGACGCCGGGCCGCGGGACGGCTGCTATCCGCCGCCCTGCCCGCACACACCCGTTCCGCATTCCCCCTTCCGATCGGGGTCGCAACTTCGAGGCCGCCCCGACGCCGAGAGGACGACGGCCGCGCGCCGCCCCGTCTCGGCCCTGAACGCGAGGCAGCCCGCGCCGAAGCCCGCATTGCGCACGCGCCGCGAGAAGCCGTTGGCGTCGTAGTGCACCCCTTGCGCCAACCCGTCGCCCAGTTCCCGGTCGACCGCGATGCCCGGCGGCAGCCCGTCGAAGCGCCGCAGCACGCTCGGCGCCTGGTCGCCGTCGGCATC
>NZ_JBZAYE010000901.1:0-2322 GCF_058244205.1 Variovorax sp. 20P10.2.4 | reverse complement strand
CACGCGCAGGTCGGCGCCCTCGACCTGCCAGGCCCAGTGCTGGTGGGTGCGGTGGTCGAGCAGCCGCACCAGCGACTTGAAGAGCAGTTCGTCACGGGCCGGCAGCCCTTCGATGCTGAAGCTCAGCAGCGGCCGGCGGTCGCGGGGCGAGGCGCTGAAACCGGTCATGCGTGGTCCGCGGAGGACCGGCGGTCGGCCGGCAGGCAATGCACCAAACTGGGGCTTTTTAGCGATCCGAATGGCAATTCAAGCGCTTCCATCGATGAAACATCCCCGGAAAGCCTCGCGGCCCGCCATTGATTGAATGCCTAAGTGTTAAATAGTGTTTCTCGCCAAAAATATAACACTCGTTGCAATTAAACACACTAGATTACAAAACCCGACTAAGTCCTACGGGAATCGGTGGGAGTGGGAATGGGGGCCCGGGCCGCGGGCAGGCAGCGCTCAGGACCGCAGGCTGGTCCAAAGAAAGGCCAGGGTCGCCAGCGCCATGACCGCGGTCGCGGCCCAGCCCAGCACCCGCCAGTGCAGCGGCAGCACCAGCTCGCCCATGAGGCGGCGGTTGCCGGCGGCCCACATGACGCCGACCATGATCGGCACCGACATCAGCGAATTGATCACCGCCGCCCACACCAGCGCTTTCATCGGATCGACGCCGCACAGGCTGATGCCGATGCCGCAGACCATGGCGGCCGCGAGGATGCCGTAGAAGGCCGGCGCCGCGCCGACCGGCTGCTCGAGCCCGCGGCGCACGCGCAGGAATTCGGCGCAGGCATAGGCGGCCGAACCGCCGAGCACCGGCAGCGCCAGCAGGCCCGTGCCGATGATCCCCAGCGCAAACAGCGCGAAGGCCGCGCTGCCCGCCACCGGGCGCAGGGCCTCGGCCGCCTGCGCGGTCGAGCTCACGTCGGTCTGGCCATGGGCGTGCAGGGTGGCGGCCGAGGCCACGATCATCGAGAAGGCGATCGCGTTGGAGAAACCCATGCCGACCCAGGTGTCGAGCCGCAGCCGGCGCAGTTGCGCGCGGGCCTGCGCGGGATGGGTCCTGAGCGCATGGTCCTTGGGAATGCGCTCGATCTCCTCCACCTCCTGCGCCGCCTGCCAGAAGAACAGGTAGGGGCTGATCGTGGTGCCGAGGATCGCGACCACCATCTTGATGCTCTCGGCATCCCAGTGCATGCGTGGCACCAGCGCGCCCACGAGCGCGGCCTTCCAGTCGACGTGCGCCACCAGCGCCACGCCCACGTAGGCCAGCAGCGAGAGCGTGAGCCACTTGAGCACGCGCACGTAGCGGTGGTACGGCAGCCAGGCCTGCAGCGCCAGCGACAGCAGGCCGAAGCCCAGCGCATAGAGCGCCTCGGGTCCGCCCAGGCCCAGCCGCGCGACCTCGGCCATGGCGCCGATGTCGGCCGCGAGGTTCACGACATTGGCAACCAGCAGCAGCACGACCGAGAGAAACACCACCGGGCGTGGCCACAGGGCGGCGAAGGCCGAGGTGAGCCCACGCCCCGTGGTGCGGCCGATGCGCGCGCTCGCGAGCTGGATGCCCACCATCAGCGGATAGGTCAGCAGCAGGGTCCAGCCCATGCCGTAGCCGAACTGAGCGCCGGCCTGGGTGTAGGTGGCGATGCCGCTGGGATCGTCGTCGGCGGCGCCCGTGATGAGACCGGGGCCGAGGCGGTTCAGGAAGCCGCGCTTGGCGGGAGGCTCAGCGCCTGCGCCGGCGCCGGCGCGGTCTTCGTCCTGCTCGTTCGGTCTCGGCATGCTCGCCTCGTCGGTGACCTCGGGACACCGAAAGTAGGGTGCGTCCCCCGGCCCCCCTGTAGGACGCTGCTGCAACCTGGATGCACTTGGCAGGCGAGCGTGGCCGTGCGGGCGTCCTACGCCTTCTTCTTCCGCGCCGGCCGCAGCGAGATCTCCGGCGGCAGCGCAAAGCGGTCGCGCGCGCCCTCCTCCAGCCGTGCCGGCAGGCCCAGCGCCTGCGCCAGATGCGCCGCGTCGTAGGGCGCATGCACCTTGATGTCGTTGTCGAAGTAGCAGAACACCTCGCGCGCGCCACGCGGTGCCGCCACCTTCGAGGCCCGCTTCGCGTCGCGCACCTGCCGTCCCTGGCGCCAGGCCGCGATGCGCCGGGCCCAGTGCGCGAGCGCCGGTTCGCCGTAGCCGCTCGCATAGAGCTTCTTGTCGCCATGCAGCCGCAGGTAGACGAAGTCGGCCGTGAGGTCCTCGAGCAGCGGCCAGCGGCCCGCCGTGTCGGCCACCACGAGCGCGATGCCGTGGCGGCGCAGTTGCGCGATGAAGGCCGGGTCGACGAAGCTCGGG
>NZ_JBZAYE010000900.1:0-2330 GCF_058244205.1 Variovorax sp. 20P10.2.4 | reverse complement strand
GCGAGACCGTGTTCGAGACGCTCGAGGGCTTCGGCGAGGAACCCACGCGCATGGTCTCGGTGCCGGTGCCCGGCCGCGACGCGACGCTGGCGGTGCAGGTGGCCGGCTCGCTCGACGACATCAACCGCACCGTCGCGATGGCCAGCGTGCTGTTCCTCGTGCTCGGCGGCACGCTGCTGCTGGCGCTGGGACTGGCCGGCACGCTGATCACGCGGCGCGCCTTCCGTGCCATCGACGACGTGGTGCAGCAGGCGCATCGCATCAGCGACGCCAACCTCAGCGAGCGCCTGCCGGCGCCCGGAACCGCCGACGAGGTCGGCCGGCTCGTCGAGACGCTCAATGCGATGCTGGCGCGCATCGAGCACGGCATGGAAGCGCAGCGGCGCTTCACCGCCGATGCCTCGCACGAGTTGCGCTCGCCCCTGTCGCGGCTGCGCACCGAGCTCGAGCTCGCGCTGCGCCGGCCGCGCGAACCGGCGGTCTACGTCCAGACCCTGCGCTCCGCGCTCGACGAGGTGGAATCGCTCTCGCTGCTGGTGGAGGAACTGCTGGTGCTGGCGCGCATCGATGCGGGCCAGGAACGCGAGGCCGCGGAGACGGTGGCGCTCGATCAGCTGGCCGAGGAGGCGCTGCGCCGCCTCGAGCCGATGGCGCGCGAACGCGGCGTCCGGTTGCGGCTCGAGCTGATGGAGCCGGTCGCGGTCCGCGTGGCGCGCGGTGCCGCGAACCTGGCGCTGGCCAATCTGCTCGACAACGCGCTGAAGTTCTCGCCCGATGGCGGCACCGTGCACGTGGACGTGTTCGCACCGCCCGGCGGCGGCGAGGCCGTGGTCCGCGTCGCCGACCACGGCCCCGGCATCCGCAGCGACGAACTGCCGCACCTGTTCGAGCGCTTCTACCGCGGCGCCGGCGCGCGTTCGGACGAGGCCACGCCGGGCCTGGGACTCGGGCTCGCGCTGTCGCAGGCCGTGGTGCAGGTGCATGGCGGCCGCATCGAGGCCATGAACGCGCCGGGCGGCGGCGCGCGCTTCGAACTGCGGCTGCCGCTGGCCGCGACGCCCGCGGAGCCGGTCATGCTGACCCCGCACTGACCGTGCGGAATGGGTCGCTTCGCGTGCATGGGATTGAGTGCTTTCCTATCCACGAGCCCTTAATCTCCAGCCCATCCATGAACGCTCCCCTGCGCGATCTCTCGAACCTGCAACGGCCCCGGACGGCCTCGGTCCCGGGCATCTCGTGCGTGGTTCCTTGCTTCAACGAGGCACGCAACCTCGGCGCGCTGCTGCCGGAACTCGACCAGATGCTGCGCGCCACCCAGTTGCGTTGGGAAGTGATCGTGGTCAACGACGGCAGCACCGACGACACCGATGCCGTCATCGAGCAGTGGTGCCAGCGGCCGGGCATCCGCTGCCTCTCGCTGTCGCGCAACTTCGGCAAGGAAGCGGCGCTGACCGCCGGACTGGGCGCGGCCCGGGGCGACGCGGTGGTGCTGCTCGACGGCGACATGCAGCATTCGCCCGCGCTGGTGCGCGCCATGATCGACCAGTGGCGCGCGGGCGCCGAGGTGGTCTATGCGGTGCGCCAGGACCGCAGCGACGAAGGGCCGCTCAAAACGCTGAGCACGCGCCTGTTCTACAAGCTGCTGAATGCCTCCGACCGTTTCGCGGTGCCCGAGAACGCGGGCGACTTCCGGCTCATGGACCGCAAGGTGGTCGATGCGCTGCTGAAACTGCCCGAGCGCAGCCGCTTCATGAAGGGCCTGTACGCCTGGGTCGGCTTTCGCGCCGTGGCGCTGCCCTACACGCCGGCGCCGCGCGCCGAGGGGCGCAGCCGCTTCAACGCGCGGCGCCTGTTCAAGCTGGCGCTCGACGGCCTGACCTCCTTCACCACCTGGCCGCTGCGCATGGTCAGCGTGGCCGGCCTGATGCTCGCGCTGCCGGCCTTCGGCTACGGCAGCTACGTGGTCCTCGACTACATGTGCTTCGGCAACGAGGTGTCGGGCTGGTCCACCATCGTCGTGAGCCTGATGTTCTTCATCGGCGTGCAGATGATCTCCACCGGCATCCTCGGCGAGTACGTCGCCCGCATCTTCGAGGAGGTCAAGGGCCGGCCCGTCTACGTGGTGCGCGAGCAGCGCGGCCACGGGCTGGAAGCCGAGGAGCCATGAGCGCGACCGCGGCCCCAGCCGCGGCCAAAACGCAACGGCTGTGCATCTGCGCCGACGACTTCGGCATGAGCCCCGGCATCAACGCGGCGGTGCTCGACCTGATCGCGCGGGGCAACCTCTCGGCCACCGGCTGCCTCGTGCTGCGCGAGGCCTGGCCCCGGGG
>NZ_JBZAYE010000090.1:0-17619 GCF_058244205.1 Variovorax sp. 20P10.2.4 | reverse complement strand
GACGTGCTGCTGGCCTGGCTCGAGGCGCTGCCCGAGGACGTGGACCTGCGCGAACTGCGTTCCACCGAGGCGCAGCGCCGCGTGGTGCGCCGCGCCTGCGAGCTGATGATGGCGCGGCCCGACGAGCCGCTGTCGATGCTCGAGGTCTGCAGTCGCATCGGCGCGAGCCAGCGCAAGCTCAACTACTGCTTCCAGAAAACGCTGGGCCTGAGCCCGGCGCGCTACCTCCGGGCGCTGCGCCTCAACGGCGTGCGGCGCGAACTCAAGCGCCTCGGTGCCGGCTCGGTGCAGGACGTCGCGGCCCACTGGGGCTTCTGGCACCTGAGCCAGTTCGCGACCGACTACCGGCGCCAGTTCGGCGAACTGCCCTCGCAGACGCTGCGTGGCGCCGCGCTGATGCACCACTGAAGGGCCGACCGGGCGACCCCAGGGGAATCCCGGGGTCCGCGGCAGTCCAGGTTTGCCAATTCTTGATACCCGCTTCGCGGCGCGATCGCTATCGTCGATCGCCATATGTCGTCCTTTCCGTCCACCTTGCCGAGCGCCCGCGCGCTCGCCGCCGCGCTGAAGCGCCGCGAGTTCTCGTGCCGCGAACTGATGCAGGCCTGCCTGGCGCGCATCGACAGCCTCAACCCGAAGGTCAACGCGCTGGTGTCGCTGCAGCCGCCCGAAGCGATGCTGCGCGAGGCCGATGCCTGCGACGCGCGGCTGGCGCGCGGCGAGCCAGTGGGCCGGCTGCACGGTTTTCCGATGGCGCCCAAGGATTTCGTCGCCACCGCGGGCATCCCCACCACGATGGGCAGCCCGCTGTTCGCGAATCAGCTCACGCCGCACGACGCGATCATGGTCGAGCGGCTGCGCCGCGCCGGCGCGATCTTCGTCGGGCGCAGCAACACGCCCGAGTTCGGCCTGGGCTCGCACACCTACAACACGGTGTTCGGCACCACGCGCAACGCCTGGAACCTCGAGCGCGCGGCCGGCGGCAGCAGCGGCGGCGCCGCGGTGGCGCTCGCGCTGCAGATGCTGCCCGTGGCCGACGGCAGCGACATGATGGGTTCGCTGCGCAACCCGGCGGCCTTCAACAACGTGATCGGCATGCGGCCCTCGCGGGGGCGCGTGCCCGGCGATCCCGACGAGGAGCTGTTCTTCCAGCAGCTCGGTTGCGAAGGCCCGATGGCGCGCACGGTGGAGGACACCGCGCGGCTGCTCTCGGTGCAGGCCGGCTTCGACGGCCGCGTGCCGCTGTCCTCGCCGCACGCCCTGCCCGCACCCGACGCCTTGCGGATCGAGGGCGAGGTGCGCGGCCTGCGCATCGGCTGGCTCGGCAGCATCTGGAGCGACCTGCCGCTCGAGCCCGGCGTGCTCGCGCTCGGCGAGAGCGCGCTCGCCACCTTCCGCGCGCTGGGCTGCGAGGTCGAGCCCTGCACCCTCGACGTGCCGCGCGCCCACAACTGGAGCGCCTGGCTGCGGCTGCGCCAGTTGCTGGTGGGCGGCAAGCTCGGTGCCTACATGAACACGCCCGCGCTGGTCGAGCAGCTCAAGCCCGAGGCGCGCTGGGAGATCGAGCAGAGCCGGCACCTCGATGCCGCCTCGCTGTTCCAGGCCTCGGTGTGGCGCTCGAACGTCTACCGCGCCTTCCTGTCGCTGTTCGAGCGCTTCGACTTCGTGCTGGCGCCGACCGCGCAGGTCTTCCCCTTCGACGCCGAGCTGCATTGGCCCGCGCAGGTGGCCGGCGTGCCGAGCGACACCTACCACCGCTGGATGGAGATCGTCACGCCGTTCACGCTGGCGGGGCTGCCCACGCTCAACGTGCGCGCGGGCTTCGGCGAGGCGGGCCTGCCGATGGGGCTGCAGCTCGCGGGGCCGATCCATGCGGACCTCGAGGTGCTGCGGCTCGGGCATGCGTACGACGAGGCCTGCGGGTGGGGCGACCGCAAGCCGCCCGTGCTGGGCTGAGTTCGCTCAGACCGGCGTGAGCACGCCGCGTCCCGCGAAGTGCCCCTCGGCATTCGCGATGAAATGGTCCACTGACTTCTGCGTCGCCTCGGGCGACCAGCCCGCCAGGTGCGGCGTCAGCAGCACGTTGTCGAGGCCGATCAGCTGTTGCGGCGGCTTCGGCTCGCTCTCGTAGACGTCGAGCGCCGCGCCCGCGATGCGGTTCTCGCGCAGCGCCGCGGCCAGCGCCTCGGTGTCGACCACGCTGCCGCGGCCGATGTTCACCAGGTAGCCCCGGGGGCCGATCGCGTCGAGCACCTCGGCATTCACCAGGTGGCGCGTGGCGGCGCCGCCGGGCGCGGCCAGCATCAGCACGTCGGCCCAGGCGGCCAGCGACTTCAGGTCGCCGAAGTAGCGGTGCGACACGCCCTCGCGCGGCGAGCGGTTGTGATAGCCGATCTCCATGTCGAAGCCCGCCGCGCGCTTGGCGATCTTCTGGCCGATGGTGCCCAGGCCGAGGATGCCGAGCTTCTTGCCCGACACGTTCGGCGGCTGCGGGATCGCCTCGCGCCACACGCCTTCGCGGCACTGGCGGTCGAGGGTGCGGAAGCCGCGCACGATGGCGATCAGCAGGCCGAAGGCATGGTCGGCCACGCAGTCGTCGTTGGTGCCGGCGCCGTTGGCGGTGACGATGCCGCGCGCGCGGGTCACCTCGAGCGGCACGCCCTCGAAGCCCGCGCCCAGGCAGCAGATCAGCTCGACCTGGGGCATGGCCTCGATCTCGGCCGGCGTGATGCCGATCACGCCGATGGTCAGCACCGCGCGGAATTCATGGCCGCGCGCGGCGATCGCGGCCGCGCGGGCTTCGTCGCCCGGCGCATAGACCACGTCGTAGACCTCGGCAATCTGGGCCTGGTGGGCGCTCGAGAGGCTGTTGAGCACCAGCAGGGGAATCTTGGTCGACACGTCTGAACTCCTGGAATCGTCAAAAAAAGAATGATCGGGCTAGAGCAAGGGCGCCGCCTCGCTCTTCTGCAAAGCCCACATCTGCGCATAGCGGCCCTGCTTCGCGAGCAGCTCGCCATGGGTGCCGCGCTCGACGATCACGCCGGCCTCGAGCACCAGGATCTCGTGCGCGTCGACCACGGTCGACAGGCGGTGCGCGATCACCAGCGTGGTCTTGTCCTGCGCCGCGCTCTTGAGCTCGGCCTGGATCGCGCGTTCGTTGGCCGAGTCGAGCGCCGAAGTGGCCTCGTCGAAGATCACGATCGGCGGGTTCTTCAGCAGCGTGCGCGCGATCGCCACGCGCTGCTTCTCGCCGCCCGACAGCTTCAGGCCGCGCTCGCCCACCGTGGTCGCGTAGCCCTGCGGGGTGGCGGCGATGAAGTCATGGATGCGCGCCGCGCGGGCCGCTTCCTCGACCTCCGCGCGCGTGGCGCCCGGGCGGCCGTAGGCGATGTTGTATTCGACCGTGTCGTTGAACAGCACCGTGTCCTGCGGCACGATGCCGATCGCGCGACGCACGCTGGCCTGCTGCACCGCGCGGATGTCCTCGCCGCCGATGGTGATGCGGCCCTGCTGCACGTCGTAGAAGCGGTAGAGCAGCCGCGCGAGCGTGGACTTGCCCGAACCCGAGGGGCCCACCACCGCCACCGTCTTGCCCGCGGGGATCTCGAAGCTCACGTGCTTGAGGATCGGCCGCGCAGCCTCGTAGGCGAAGCTCACGTCCTCGAAGCGCACCGTGGCGTCGGCACCGGCCAGCGGCTTCGCGTCGGGCGCGTCGCGCACCTCGCGCTCCTTCTCCATCAGCACGAACATCTTGTCGAGGTCGGTCAGGCTCTGCTTGATCTCGCGGTAGATCACGCCCAGGAAGTTGAGCGGGATGTAGAGCTGGATCATGAAGGCGTTGACCATCACCAGGTCGCCCAGGGTCATGCGGCCCTCGACCACGCCCGAGGTGGCGCGCCACAGCATCAGCACCAGGCTGACCGCGATCAGCGCCTGCTGGCCCGCGTTGAGCATGCTCAGCGTGCGCTGGCTGGTGATCGCGGCCTTGCGGTAGCGGTCGAGGCTGGCGTCGTAGCGCTTCGCCTCGAAGGCCTCGTTGTTGAAGTACTTGACGGTCTCGTAGTTCAACAGCGAATCGACCGCCCGGCTCTGCGCCAGCGAGTCGAGCTCGTTCATGGTCTTGCGGAACTGGGTGCGCCACTCGGTCACGGTGACCGTGAAGCCGATGTAGAGCACCAGCGCCGCCAGCGTGATCCAGACGAACAGCGCATCGAACTTCACGCCGAGGATGGCGAGCACCAGCACCAGCTCGATGATGGTCGGCACGATGCTGTAGAGCGACATCGAGATCAGCGAATGCACGCCGCGCGTGCCGCGCTCGATGTCGCGCGTCATGCCGCCGGTCTGGCGCTCGAGGTGGAAGCGCAGGCTCAGCGAATGCAGGTGGCCGAACACCTCGAGCGCGATGCGGCGCGCGGCGCCCTCGGTGGCCTTGGCGAAGATCAGCTCGCGCAGCTCGTTGAACAGCGACGTGCTGAAGCGCAGCAGCCCGTAGGCCACCAGCAGCGCGATCGGCACCACCAGCAGCGCCTGCGCCATGTCGGGCTTGGGCGTCATGGTGTCGACCAGGTTCTTCAGCAGCAGCGGCACGCCGACGTTGGCCACCTTGGCCGCCACCATGAAGCCCAGCGCGAACAGCACGCGCCATTTGTAGTCCCAGAGGTAGGGAAAGAGGCGCCGCAGCGTGGCCCAGTCGGAGCGGTCGGCGCGCGCGGGTGCGTGGCCGCCGGCATGCGGTGGGGAGGAGGTGGGGGTGGGAACAGCTTCGCCGGCGCGGCGCATGAGGGACAATCGTGGTCGTTTTTCTGCCCTGATTGTTGCCCATGTCCGATTCCCCCAGTGCCGACGCCGCCGCCACCCTGAAGAGCCTGCCCACCGACATGGAGCTGGTGCTCAAGGTGATCCCGATGCCGGCGGACTGCAATGCCAACGGCGACATCTTCGGCGGCTGGGTCATGGCGCAGTGCGACCTGGCCGGCTCGGTGATCCCGGCGCGCTACGCCAAGGGGCGCCAGGCGACGGTGGCGGTCAACGAATTCATCTTCAAGCAGCCGGTGCGCATCGGCGACATCCTGTCCTTCTATTCGAAGCTGGTGCGCATCGGCCGCACCTCGATCACCGTGACCGTGGAGGTCTTCGCCGAGCGCTTCCGCGCCCAGGGCGAGTACATCAAGGTGACGCAGGCCACCTTCACCTACGTGGCGATCGACGACAGCGGGCGGCCGCGGGCGATCGAGCAGCCGGCCGCCTGATCGGCCCGGGCAGCCTCACAGCGCCGGATCGCGCACCTTCTCGAAGCGCTCGAACTCCCGGTTGATCCAGCGCCCGTCGCGGCGCTCGGTGCGGCGGATGTAGACCGTCTGCACGATGTCGCGCGTGTAGGCGTCGATCTCGATCGGGCCGCGCGGGCTCTCGAGCTTGAGGCCGCGGAAGGCGTCGATCAGTTTCTCGGGGCTGCCGCCGCCGCGCATCAGCGGCGAGGCCATCGCGAGGTCGAGCGCCGCGAAGGCATCGTGCGCGGCCACCGCGAAATAGCCGGGCCGCAGGTGCGAGCCGTACTCGGTCTCGAAGGCCGCGGCGAAGCGGCGGTTCTCAGGCGACTCGTGCGCGTACGAGTAGTGGTGGCTGGTGACCAGCCCCTCGGCCAGCTCGCCGATGTTCTGCAGGTAGTGGTCGTCGGTGGCCTCGCCGGTCGACAGCAGCCGGATGCCGGTGTCGGCCATGCCGCGGTCGCGCCAGGCGCGCAGGAAGCCCGCCGGCATCTGGCCCGAGGGCAGGAAGAAGAACACCGCCTGCGGCTTGAGCTCGCGCAGCCGCAGCATGTAGGCCGTGTAGTCCTGCGTGGCCAGCGGCACGCGCAGCATGGCACCGACGTTGCCGCCGCCGGCCGTGATGCCCGAGACGAAGGCGGTCTCGGCATCGACGCCCGAGGCGTAGTCGGCCGTCACGGTGCAGACCTCGCGCAGCCCCTCCTTGAGCGCCCAGCGCGCCAGCGGCAGCGTGACCTGCGCGATGGTGAAGGACACGCGCACCGTGTAAGGCGAGCGCGCGGTGATGCCCGAGGAGGCCGCGTTCATGATCACCGTGGGCACCTTGGCCTGCGTGGCGACGGCCGCCACGGCATAGGCGTTGGAGCTGAAGTGCAGGCCGGTCAGCAGGTCGACGCGCTCGTTCTCCACCAGGTCGAGCGCGAGCCGGCGCGCCATGTCGGGCGCGCTCACGGGCACGTCGCGCCGCAGCAGCTCGACCGGGCGGCCCGCGATCTGCTGGTTGTGCGCGGCCAGCCAGACCGCCATGCCGGCATCGAACTGCCGCCCGCCGCCCACGTAGGCACCCGACCAGGGACCGAGCACGCCGATGCGCAGCGGCCGCACGCGCGCGAGCACCAGCGAAGGCGCCGCCAGGGTGGCGCCGAGCAGGCCCAGCGCCCGCCTGCGCGTCAGCCGAATTGCTACCTTTTCAGTAGCATCGAACGACCGCTGGGTGCGGGCTGCTGGCGTGTGTAACTGGAGGACTGGCACGCGGACCAGTGTACGCGTGCGACCCCGCCGAAGGGGCCTCGGCGGCTTGTGGAAAGCCCGTAGAACGCAGGTTGTAGGTACGGACCCGCGCCGTGCTCAGAGCTTGGAGAAATCCGGCTTGCGCTTCTCCATGAAGGCACCGAAGGCCTCGCGCGCCGCGGGCTCGCGCAGCATGCGGCCGAAGCTCGCGCCCTCCTCGTCCATGCGCTCGATGACCGCGGGCAGCTGCGCCTTCTTGAGCAGCCGCTTGGTCTCGACCAGCGCGCTCAGCGGCTTGGCCGCGAGCTTGCGCGCCTGGGTCTGGGCGATGGCATTGGCCTCGGTCGGCGGCACCACGCGGTTGACCAGACCGACCTCGAGCGCGGCCTCGGCCATGAAGGGTTCGCCCAGCAGCAGCGCCTCGGCCGCGCGGTGGTAGCCGAGCATCTGCGGCACCAGCAGGCTGGAGGCCGCCTCGGGGCACAGGCCGAGGTTGACGAAGGGCATCGAGAAGGCCGCGTTGTCGCCCGCATAGACCAGGTCGCAATGGAACAGCATCGTGGTGCCGATGCCCACCGCCGGGCCGCAGACCGCCGCGACGATCGGCTTCGGGAAGGTCGCGATGCCGCGCAGGAAGCGGAACACCGGCGAGTCCTTGCCCGCGGGCGGCGCATTGAGGAAGTCGCCGATGTCGTTGCCGGCGCTGAAGATGGTCGGGTCGCCCTGGATCAGCACGCAGCGCACGGCCGCGTCGCCCTCGGCCTTGGCCAGCGCATCGGCCAGCTCGGCGTACATCGCGCTGGTGATCGAGTTCTTCTTGTCGACGCGGTTGAAGGTGATGGTCATCACGCCGGCTTCGGCGTGGACGAGGATGTCGCTCATGGCTGGTGTCCTGTGGAAAGAAGGAAGAGGAAAGGGATCAGGCGGCCAGCGCCTCGCGCACGAAGTCGAGCCGATCCTGGCCCCAGAACATGTCGCTGCCCACGAACATGGTGGGCGCGCCGAACACGCCGCGCGCCACGGCCTCCTGCGTGACGGCCTTCAGGCGGTCCTTGACCTCCTGCTGGCCCGCGGCCGCGAGCAGCGCCGCGGGATCGAAGCCCGCCGCCTGCAGCACCGCGCCCACCTCGGCCGGATCGTTGAGGTTGCGCGGCTCGACCCACATCGCGTGGTAGATCGCGTCGACGTAGGCATCGAAGCGCCCCGGCTGCTGCAGCTGGATCGCGGTGGCACCGCGCATCAGCAGCAGCGTGTTGATCGGGAAGTGCGGGTTGTGCACGAAGGGCACGCCGTAGCGCTTGGCGAAGCGCTGCAGGTCGATCGTCATGTACGGGCCCTTGGGCGCGATCTCGGCCGGCGAGTGGTTGCCCGTGGCCTGGAACACGCCGCCCAGCAGCATCGGTTTCCAGACCAGCTCGGCACCGGTGTCGGCGCACACGTGGGGCAGCTGGGTCGCGGCGAGGTAGGCGGCGGGGCTGCCGAAATCGAAATAGAACTCGACGGTCTTCGTCATGCGGCGTTGTCTCCTGGGTGGGCTGGATTCTCTCCGGGCGGCCGCGGGCCTTGCGGAACCGGAGGCTATTCCTTGTAGTAGACGATCTGGTTCGAGGTCGCGAGCAGCACGCCGGCCTCGCTCCACAGCTGCGCGGTCTGGTCGAAGAAGCCGTTGAAGAACTGCTGGCCCGTCGCCTGCCCGAGCAGGAAGCCGGTGCCGACCTCGGCCAGTTGCGCCGCGTCGGCGTGGAAGTAGGTGGTGATCGACACCGTGCCGGCCGGCACGTGCTTGGCGCGGCGCAACCAGATGCGCGGATAGAACACGTCGCTCATCGCCGCGAGCGAGGGCAGGTCGAGCGGCCGCGCCTGCGCGTCGCGCACCCAGATGCGGGTCTCGCTGTGCTGCAGGCTGCCGTCCCACTGCGCGGGGATGCCGCCGCTGAACGGGCGCATCTCGTACTGCTGTACCCAGGCCACGCCGGCCGGGCCGATGCGGATCGGCTCGACCGCCTCGGGCTTCGGCACCTCGGGCATGGCGAGGTCGCTCTGGCTCCAGGTCTCGCGCCGCGCGGCCGTCACCACGGTGGCGGTGGTCGTCATGTTCGGCGCGCCGTCCGCGCCGGGCTGCGTGATCTGCACGGTCCAGTGCTGGGTCGAGCGGTTGGTGCGCACCGCGGTCGCCTGCACGTCGAAGGCACCGGCCTCGAGCGCGGCCGCGTAGTTCACGGTCAGTGCGATCGGCGTGCCCAGCAGGTCCGGATGCTGCAGCACCGACTGCAGCGCGACCGCCGCGGTGGTGCCGCCGAAGGGACCGACCATGTTCCAGTAGTCGGGGCTGGTGGTGCCCGTGAAATGGCCCGCGCGCAGGTCGCTGTGCTGCAGTGCGATGGCCTTGTCGAAGGGATGGGGAGTGCTCGTGCTCATGGCCGCAGTGTGCTCCGGCGCGCGGCCTCAGGCAGTCGTGTGCGGGACGCCCGCGGCCGGCGATGTCAGCGCGCCCAGGCGATGCAGCTTGTCGACCGTGGCGGGCCACAGGCTCTGGCTGAACTGCTCGCGGAAGAAGCCGAAGTGGCCGATGCGCCGCGCCTGCACGTCGGCCGGCGCGATGCGTTCGATGGCGCGCGGCGCCTGGTCGTAGAAGCTCACCAGGCTGTGCGTGCCGGCCAGCGTCATCAGCTCGTCGTCGGTCATCGACAGCGCGAGCACCGGGAAGCGCACGCGGCTGTAGCTCTTCTGCGCCAGCTCGCCCTCGGCGCCCACGCTGTAGCGCGGGTTCAGGCACCAGCGCCGCCATTGCAGGATCACGCCGCGCGGCAGGTCACCGACCTTCCTGAGCTTGCGGCCCGGGAAGTAGCCGCACAGCCGCGTGACCAGCGGCACCAGCACGAACCAGAAGTAGAGGATGCTGCGCTTGAGCCGCGGCGCGTTCTCGCGCCAGTAGCCGCTGCCGGCCGCGATGCTCACCAGGCCGTCGACCTGCTCGGGGCGCTGCAGGAAGCCCGGCAGCTGCGCGCCGAGGCTGTGGCCCAGCAGGTAGAGCGGCTGCGCGGGCAGCGCGGCCTTGGCCGCGTCGATGACCGCCTCGTAGTCGCGCGCCCAGTCGAACAGGTCGGCCTCGAAACCGCGCAGCGAGGCGGCGCCACGCGAGTCGCCCGAGCCGCGGTAGTCGAAGGTCCAGACGCGCAGCCCCTGGCCCGCGAGCCAGCGCGCGAAGGCCTCGTAGAAGGACTGGCGCACGCCCATGGCGCCGCCGATCACGATGCTGGCGCGCGGCGCGCCCGCGGGTTCGTAGCGGCGCACCGCCAGTTGCTGCGCGCCACCGTCGACCGGAAGCTGCTGCTGCGTCTGTTCCATCACTGTCCTGTCTCCTGGTTGCACCGGCACTCGTCGCGTTGCCTGGCGCGTGATCGATCAGACGCGCTCGAAGATGCCGGCGGCGCCCTGCCCCATGCCCACGCACATCGTGACCATGCCGTACTTGAGCTTCTCGCGCTGCAGTGCGTGCACCACCGTGGCCGAGCGGATCGCGCCGGTCGCGCCCAGCGGATGGCCCAGCGCGATCGCGCCGCCCATCGGGTTGACCTTCGACGGGTCGAGCCCCAGGGTGTCGATGACCGCGAGCGACTGGGCCGCGAAGGCCTCGTTGAGCTCGATCCAGTCGATGTCCTGCTGGCTCAGGCCGGCATAGCGCAGCGCCGCGGGGATCGCCTCGATCGGGCCGATGCCCATGATGTGCGGCGGCACGCCCTTGCTCGCGAAGCTCACGAAGCGCGCCAGCGGCGTCAGGCCGAACTGCTTGACCGCCTTCTCGCTCGCCAGGATCAGCGCGCCCGCGCCGTCGGAGGTCTGCGAGCTGTTGCCGGCCGTGACCGTGCCGCGCGCGGCGAACACGGTGCGCAGCTTGGCGAGGCCTTCGATCGAGGTGTCGGGGCGCGCGCCTTCGTCGAGGTTCACGGTGCGCGTGGTCGCGATCGCTTCGCCGCTCTCGAGATCGGGCGCGCGGTCGGTCACCTCGATCGGCGTGATCTCGTCCGCGAACTTGCCGGCCTTCTGCGCGGCCAGCGCCTTCTGGTGCGAGGCCAGCGCGAATTCGTCCTGGGCCTGGCGGCTCACCCTCCACTGCTGCGCGACCTTCTCGGCCGTCAGGCCCATGCCGTAGGCGATGCCCACGTCACCGTCGCGCTCGAAGATGGAGGGCGACAACGAGGGCGAGTTGCCCATCATCGGCACCATGCTCATGCTCTCGACGCCGGCCGCGATCATCACGTCGGCCTCGCCGACGCGGATGCGGTCGGCCGCCATCTGCACCGCCGACAGGCCCGAGGCGCAGAAGCGGTTGACCGTGATGCCGCCGACGCTGGTCGGCAGGCCCGCGAGCACCGCGCCGATGCGCGCGACGTTCAGGCCCTGCTGCGCCTCGGGGATGGCGCAGCCGCAGATGATGTCCTCGATGGCCTTCGGATCGAGACCGGGCACTGCAGCCAGCGCGGCCTTCAGCGTGGTCGCGAGCAGGTCGTCGGGACGGTGGTTGCGGAAGTAGCCGCGGTGCGACTTGCCGATGGGGGTGCGGGTGGCCGCGACGATGTAGGCGTCTTGTACTTGCTTGCTCATGAAATCCGTCCTCAGTTGCGCACCGGCTTGCCGGTGCTGAGCATCCCCATGATCCGCTCCTGCGTCTTGGGGTGCACGATGAGCGAGCAGAACGCCTTGCGTTCCAGCGCCATCAGGTATTCCTCGGTCACGAGCGAGCCCGCGTCCACGTCGCCGCCGGTGACCACGTTCGCGATCAGGCTCGCGATGTGGAAGTCGTGCGCGCTGATGAAGCCGCCGTCGCGCATGTTCACGAGCTGGCCCTTGATCGTCGCGGCGCCGCTGCGGCCCGCCACGCGGAAGCTGCGGCGCAGCGGCGGGCGATAGCCGGCGTCGGCCATGGCCTTGGCCTGCTGCAGCGCCACGTAGAGCAGCTCGTCCTTGTTCGGCACGATCACATCGCTGTCGAGCAGGTAGCCGAGCTTCCTCGAATCGAGCGCGCCCGTGCCCACCTTGGCCATCGCCGCGGCGGTGAAGCCTTCGGTGAGGAAGGGCAGCAGGTCGGTGCCGGTCGAGGCCGAGGCGTTCTCGGCCGCGCGGCGCGCGATGTAGGTCAGGCCGCCGGCGCCGGGGATCAGGCCCACGCCGACCTCGACCAGGCCGATGTAGCTTTCCATCGCCGCCACGCGCTTCGACGAGTACACGGCGAGTTCGCAGCCACCGCCCAGCGCCAGGCCGCGCACGGCCGAGACCACCGGCACGTTGGCATAGCGGATCTTGAGCATCACGTTCTGCAGCTCTTCCTCCGCGCCCTCGACCGCGCCGATGCCCGCGACCACGAAGGCCGGCAGCATCGCCTGCAGGTCGGCGCCGACCGAGAACATCTCGTCGGGCGACCAGATCACCAGGCCCTTGTATTCGGCCTCGGCGAGTTCGACCGCGGCGCCGAGCGCCTCGGCCACGTCGGGGCTGATGGCGTGCATCTTCGAATGGATGCTCGCGATCAGCACCTCGCCGTCGAGCGTCCACACGCGCACGTCGCCTTCGTCGCTGATCGTGGTGCCGGCCGTGTTGGCATCGGCCGCGTTCGCGCCGAGCACGCTCTCGGGGAACAGCTGGCGGTCGTGCACCGGCAGCTTGCGCTGCGGCACGAACTTGTTCCGCGAAGCGCTCCACGAACCTTCGGGCGTGTGCACGCCGCCGGCCTCGGCCACCGGGCCTTCGAACACCCACTTCGGCAGCGGCGCGCTGCTCAGCGCCTTGCCGGCGTCGATGTCTTCCTGCACCCACTTCGCGACCTGCGCCCAGCCGGCTTCCTGCCAGAGCTCGAACGGGCCCTGCTTCATGCCGAAGCCCCAGCGCATCGCGAAGTCGATGTCGCGCGCGCTCTCGGCGATGTCGCCCAGGTGCACGGCCGCGTAATGGAAGCCGTCGCGCAGGATCGCCCAGAGGAACTGGCCCTGCGGTCCTTCGCTCTCGCGCAGCAGCTTCAGGCGCTCGCCCGCGGGTTTCTTGAGCATGCGGCCGTAGACCTCGTCGGCCTTGGCACCGGCAGGCACGTAGTCGCCGCTCTGGAGGTCGAAGCGCAGGATGTCGCGGCCCACCTTCTTGAAGAAACCGGCCTTGGTCTTCTGGCCCAGGTTCTTCAGTTCCAGCAGCTTGGCGAGCACCGGCGGCGTCGCGAAGTTGGCGTAGAAGGGATCGGTCTCGGCAGTAAGGTTGTCCTGCAGCGTCTTCACCACGTGGGCCATGGTGTCCAGGCCCACCACGTCGGCGGTGCGGAAGGTGCCCGAGCTCGCGCGGCCCAGCTTCTTGCCCGTGAGGTCGTCCACCACGTCGGGCGTGAGGCCGAACTTCTCGACTTCCTTCAGCGTGGCCAGCATGCCGGCGATGCCGACGCGGTTGGCGATGAAGTTGGGCGTGTCGTGCGCGCGCACCACGCCCTTGCCGAGCGTGCTGATGACGAAGGCCTCGAGGTCGTCGAGCACCTGCGGTTGCGTGGTGGGCGTGTTGATCAGCTCCACCAGGAACATGTAGCGCGGCGGATTGAAGAAGTGGATGCCGCAGAAGCGCGGCTTCAGTGCTTCGGGCAATGCCTCGCTGAGCTTGGTGATCGACAGGCCCGAGGTGTTCGAGGCCAGGATCGCGTGCTTGGCGACGTGCGGCGCGATCTTCTTGTAGAGATCGAGCTTCCAGTCCATGCGCTCGGCGATCGCCTCGATCACCAGGTCGCACTCGCCGAGCAGGTCGAGGTTGTCGTCGTAGTTGGCCTGTTCGATCAGGCCCGCATCGGCCACGTCGCCCAGCGGCGCGGGCTTGAGCTTCTTGAGGTTGTCGATGGCGCGCGTGACGATGCCGTTCTTCGGGCCTTCCTTGGCCGCCAGGTCGAACAGCACCACCGGCACGCGCACGTTGACGAGGTGGGCTGCGATCTGCGCGCCCATCACGCCGGCGCCAAGCACGGCGACCTTCTTCACTTGAAATCTGGACATAACAGAGCTTTTTGGGGTTCTGACTTATTCGGGGAACACCGTGGAACCGGCTTTGCCGGGCCACTGGTGTTGCCCCCTTGAGGGGGGAGGCGGCTACACGAAGTGAGCAAGCAACGGGGGTGGGTCAAGGAACGCGGTTCCAGGTTTGGGTGCGCCAGAAGGGGCCGAGGTAGCCGCGCACTTCCAGCTTCTTGCCGCCGTCGATCGGCGTGAAGCTCGCGCGGTATTCCTTGCCGTTCTCGGGGTCGAGGATCTTCCCGCCCTCCCAGACGTCCTTGCCGTCGGCCTTCTTGCCGCCGCGGATGATCTCCAGGCCGGCGATCGGCTGGCCCTTGCGGTCGTCCGAGCATTCGTCGCAGACCGCGTCGGGCTTGCCATCCTTCTTCAACGACTTCTCGATGCGGCCCAGCAGCGCGCCGCCGGCCTCGCCGATGCGGATCTCGGCCTTGGCCTCGCCGGTCTTGTCGTCGACGTTGCGCCACAGGCCCACCGGGGTGGTCTGGGCCAGGGCCGTGACCGAGGTCGCGACGAGGACGAGGGCTGCAAGCGTTGCTTTCATGGTCGGCTCCGGGAAGTGGTCGAAGAGGGGAAGCGCGGACTCAGGCCAGCGCGGCGTCGGTGTCCATCAGCACCTTGCTGCCGGCACGGGCCGTGCGCATCAGCGTCGCGGTCTCGGGGAACAGCTTGGCGAAGTAGAAGCGCGCGGTCTGCAGCTTGGCGACGTAGAACGGATCGGTGTTGCCGGCCGCGATCTCGCGCAGCGCGACCTGCGCCATGCGGGCGAACAGGTAGCCGAACACGAAGTGGCCGGCCACGCGCAGGTAGTCCACCGCGGCGGCGCCGACTTCGTCGGGGTTCTGGAAGCCCTTGAAGCCGATCTCGGTCGTGAACTTGGTGAGCTGGTCGCCCAGGCCCGCGATCGGATTGATGAACTCGGCCATCTTCTCGTTCACGCCCTCTTCTTCCACCAACTTCGCGACCAGCTTGCCGAACTTCTTCAGCGAGGCGCCGTTGTTGCCCAGCACCTTGCGGCCCAGCAAGTCGAGCGACTGCACGGTGTTCGTGCCTTCGTAGATCATGTTGATGCGGTTGTCGCGCACGTACTGCTCCATGCCCCATTCCTTGATGAAGCCATGGCCGCCGAAGACCTGCATGCAGGCGTTGGTCGCGATGTGGCCGTTGTCAGTGATGAAGGCCTTCACGATCGGCGTGAGCAGCGCGACCAGTTCGCCGCTGTCCTTGCGCACCTTCTCGTCGGGATGGTGGTGCTCCTTGTCGAGCAGCAGGGTGCAGAACACCTGCAGCGCGCGGCCGCCCTCGGCATAGGCCTTGGCGGTCAGCAGCATCTTGCGCACGTCGGGGTGCACGATGATCGGGTCGGCTTCCTTGTCCTTGGCCTTCACGCCCGACAGCGAGCGCATCTGCAGGCGGTCCTTGGCATAGGCCAGCGCGTTCTGGAACGCCACCTCGGTCAGGCCCAGCGACTGGTTGCCCACGCCCAGGCGCGCGGCGTTCATCATCACGAACATCGCGGCCAGGCCCTTGTTGGGCTCGCCCACCAGCGAACCGGTGGCGCCCTCGATCACGATCTGCGCGGTGGCGTTGCCGTGGATGCCCATCTTGTGCTCGAGGCCGGAGCAGAAGATCGGGTTGCGCTCGCCGAGCGAACCATCGGCCTTGACCTTGAACTTCGGCACCACGAACAGGCTGATGCCCTTGCTGCCCTTGGGCGCGTCGGGCAGGCGGGCCAGCACCAGGTGGATGATGTTGCCGGCCATGTCGTGCTCGCCGGCCGAGATGAAGATCTTGTTGCCGGTGATGCGGTAGCTGCCGTCGGGCTGCGGTTCGGCCTTGGTGCGCAGCAGGCCGAGGTCGGTGCCGCAGTGGGGTTCGGTCAGGCACATGGTGCCGGTCCATTCGCCGCTCACCAGCTTGGGCAGGTAGGTCTTCTTCTGCTCGTCGGTGCCGTGCGCCACCAGCGCCTCGTAGGCGCCGTGCGAGAGGCCCGGGTACATGGTCCAGGCCTGGTTCGCGCTGTTGAGCATCTCGAACAGGCACTGGTTGACCACGAAGGGCAGGCCCTGGCCGCCGAAGGCCGGGTCGCACGACAGCGCGGGCCAGCCGCCCTCGACGTACTTGGCATAGGCCTCCTTGAAGCCCTTGGGCGTCTTCACCTCGTGCGTGGCCTTGTCGAGCACGCAGCCTTCCTCGTCGCCGCTGATGTTGAGCGGGAAGGTGACCTCGGCCGCGAACTTGCCGGCCTCCTCGATCACCGCGTTGATGGTGTCGGCGTCGGTCTCGGCATGCGCGGGCAGTGCCTTGAGTTCCTCGGCGACGTTGAGCACTTCGTGCAGCACGAACTGCATGTCGCGCACGGGTGGGTTGTAGCTGGGCATCCGGAACTCTCCTGGTCGAACTGAAAGATGATGAAAGGGAAAAGGAAAAAGGTGCCGCGCGCTCAGCGCACGGTCTTGAGGCGGCGCACGCGCGAGGGCGCGGCGGCGGTCGCGGTCGGCGCGGGCGTCCCGGCCGCCGCATAGCGGCCGAGGATGTTGTCGAAGCCGGTATTGGCGCGGCCGATGGAGCCGGGCACGCGCAGGAAGCGGGCCTCGTAGTGCAGCGCGAGGATCAGGCCGTGGATCTCGAACGCGACCTGGCGCTCGTCGGCGTCGGCGTTGAGATGGCCCTCCTCCTTCGACTGCACGATCGCGCGCAGCACGGCGGCCTGCCAGATCGAGACCGACTCCACCAGCGCATCGCGCACCGGGCCCGGGCGGTCGTCGAATTCGGAAGCGCCGCTGATGTAGATGCAGCCCGAGTCGATCTCGGTCGAGGTGCGCTTCATCCAGTTGGCGAACATCGCGCGCAGCCGCGGCAGGCCGCGATCGGCCTCGATGGCGGGGAAGAACACTTCCTGCTCGAAGCGCGCGTGATACTCGCGCACCACCGAGATCTGCAGCTCCTCGCGCGAGCCGAAATGGGCGAACACGCCCGACTTGCTCATCTTGGTGATCTCGGCCACGGCGCCGATCGACAGGCCCTCGAGCCCGATCTGCGCGGCGAGCGCCAATGCGGCGTCGACGATCACGGCCTTGGTCTGCTGGCCCTTCTGGGCGGCGCGGGCCGGCTTGGCGGAAACGGCATTGACGGACATCGTGGGGTTCCAGACAAAAACGAACGGTCGTTCTATTTTGCAGGGGCTTTCGATTTTTGGCCGGCAAAGACCTTGAGCCCGAAAAGGTTATCAACGAAAAGCAACCCGCCGATGACAACCGGTGCTGAGGGCCCGCGGCGCGGGGCTTCGTCGATAATGAGAAGAGTTCCCATCCACGATGCGCGCAAGGTCAGCCGCCGCCACATCCCACGCCAGCCTGTCGACGGAACGCTTCCTTCCATGGCATGGGTCGATCGTGCTCGAGCGCTACTACCGCGAACTGCTGAACTTCCTTTCCCGCACGGTGAACGACCGCGATGCCGCGGCCGACCTGGCGCAGGAGAGCTATGCGCGCGTGCTCGCGCTGCGGCAGTCGGGCGAGGCGATCTCCAACGTGCGCGCGCTGCTCTACCGCACGGCGCGCAACCTGGTGATCGACCGGCACCGCCGCGCCGTGCTGCGCGACCACGAGGACATCGATGCGCTGGCCGATGCCGACCGCGCCATCGCGCCCCGGCATGCGCAGCCCGAGGAGGCCTACGCGTCGGCCCAGCATGCCCAGGCCATCCTCGCGGCGATCGAGGCCCTGCCGCCGCGCTGCCGCGAGGCCTTCGTGCTGAACCGCTTCGAGGGCCTGTCGCACCAGGAAGTAGCCGAGCGCATGGGCATCTCGAAGAACATGGTGGCGCAGCACGTGATCCGCGGCGTGCTGGCCTGCAAGGCCTGTGAGGACTCTTTCGGCACCGGGACCAGCGACCACAATCGATAGCGCGTCGCCGCGCCGACCTCCACTTCGAGGCCGCTCGAGCGTCTCCATCCAGAACAGAGAATTTCCCCGCATGACCGTGTCCCCGCCCCCGCCCACCGACCGCGCGCCGGATGCCGAACAGGCCGCCGCGCACTGGCTGGTACGCCGGCAGGACGGGCTGGCGCCGGACGAGGCGAC
>NZ_JBZAYE010000009.1:0-39686 GCF_058244205.1 Variovorax sp. 20P10.2.4 | reverse complement strand
CGGCGCGCGTGACGGCACTTGCCGAGGCCCTCGGCACGCAGCCCGAGACCCTGCTGCAGGCAGCCTGGTGGCTGCTGCTGTCGCGCCTGCACGGTGCGGGCCGCTTCGTCGGCGGCTGGCAGCACGACTGCCGGCGCGACTACGCACCGATGCAGGGGGCGGTCGGCCTGTTCGACAAGGTGCTGCCGGTGCTGGTCGACGTGGCCGAGGACGAGTCCTTCGCCAGCTGGACCGGCCGGCTCGACGCCGCTCTGGCTGAGCACGTCGAGGCGCAGGAATACTGGCCGGTCGATGCGCCGCCGATCGTGGCCCAGGCGTCGGTCGGCTTCGCCTCGCACGAGGCGCCGCGGCAGCATGGTTCCTCCGTGCGCTGGCGCCTGACCGGATTGCCGGGCCCGATGCCCGGCTTCGAACTCGCGCTGCAGGCCGCATGGGGCACCGAGGGCGCGCAGCTGTCGCTGCACGCCGATGCCGCGCGCCACGGCCGTGCCGCGCTCGAGCGCCTGCTGCTGCAGTTCGCCACGCTGCTCGAGGCCGCCGTCGCGCAGCCCGATGCACCGGTCGGCACGCTGCCGCTGGTCGGACCGCGCGAACGCGCGCTGCTGCTCGCGCACGACACGCCGCCGCTCGATGTCGGCACGCAGACCGTGGCCGAGCGCGTCGCGCACTGGGCCCGGACGACGCCCGACGCCGCGGCGCTCGAGGCCGGGGCGCAGTCCCTGAACTATCGCGAGTTCGACGAACGGGCCAACCGCCTTGCGCACTGGCTCGTGGCGCAGGGCGTGACGCCCGGCGCGATCGTCGCGCTCAACCTGCCGCGCTCGGTCGACCTGCCGCTGGCCATGTTCGCCGCCTGGCGCGCGGGCGCCGCCTACCTGCCGCTGGAGCCGGGCTGGCCCGAGGCGCGGCGCGCGGCCGTGCTCGCCGATGCCCGGCCCGCGCTGGTGCTCGAGGGCGCGCTGCCCGCGCTCGACGGACTGCCCGCGCATGCACCCGCGCACTGCATCGCGCCGAACGACCTGGCCTATGTGCTCTACACCTCGGGCTCCACCGGCACGCCCAAGGGCGTGGCCATCGAGCACGGCCAATTGCTGAACTACGTGGCGGCCGCCTCGGCCGCGATGAAGCTCGACGGCTGCCGCCGCTGGGCGCTCACGAGTTCGGTCGTGGCCGACCTGGGCAACACCGCGCTGTTCGGCGCCTTCTTCAACGGCGCCTGCCTGGTGGTGGCGTCCGAGGAGGAGGCGAAGGACGCGCGGGCCTTCGCCGGCTTCATGGAACGGCACGCGATCGACGCGCTCAAGATCGTGCCTTCGCACCTCGAGGCGTTGCTCGAATGCGAAGCGCCGCGGCTGCCGCGCACCCTGGTGCTGGGCGGCGAGGCCGCGCCGCGTGCGCTGGTCGAGCGCATCGCGGCGCTCGCGCCGCAGTGCGCGATCTACAACCACTACGGGCCGACCGAGACCACGGTCGGCGTGATGGTCCATGCCGTGGCGGCGGGCGCGCCGCTGCCCGCGCAGTTGCCGCTGACCCACGTGCTCGCGAACAACCGCGTGCGCGTGCTCGACGCCTCGTTGGGCCTGGTGCCGGCGGGTGGGCTCGGCGAGGTCTATGTCGGCGGCGCGCAGCTGTGCCGTGGCTACCTGAACCGTGAGCCCGGCGATGCCTTCGTCGCCGATCCGTTCGCGCCGGGCGAGCGCCTTTACCGCACGGGCGACCTGGCCCATGTGCTGGCCGACTGCGGCCTGTGCCTCGCGGGGCGCGCGGACCACCAGGTCAAGGTGCACGGCTTTCGCGTGGAGCCGGCCGAGATCGAGGCGGTGCTGCTGGCGCAGCCCGGTGTGCGGCAGGCCGTGGTGCTCGCCGCGCCCGATGCGGCGGGCGCGACGGCGCTGTCGGCATTCTTCGTCGCCGATGGCACCTCGGTCGACGGCCGCGCGCTGCGCGAACGCCTGGCCGCGCTGCTGCCCGCCCCCATGGTGCCGGCCAGCTTCACGGCGGTGGAGGCCTTCGCGCGCCTGCCGAACGGAAAGATCGACCGGCTCGCGCTGAGCGCGCTCGCACCGGCCGTGGCCGAACGCAAGGTCTACGTCGCGCCGCGCGATGCGCTCGAGGTCGTGCTGGCCGAGGGCATGGCCACCTTGCTCGGCAGCGACCCGATAGGCGTGGAGGACGACTTCTTCGAACTCGGCGGCCATTCGCTGCAGGTCATCAAGCTGGTCGCGCGCATCCGCAAGCTGCTGCAGGTGGAGGTGGCGGCCGGCCTGGTGTTCGACCATCCGACGCCGGCGGCGCTGGCAGCGGCGCTGCGCGAAGCGAGCGGCGATGCGCAGGCGCTCGAGCGGCTGGCGCAGGCCCATCGCGACGCGACCGAAGGCGAACCGGCATGAGCGCCGCGCCGGGCCGCCCCAAGCAAGCTCGCACCGCAGTGCGAAGCACGAAGGTATTTCAATGAGCATCACGGCAACGCTTCCCGCCCTCGTGCGCACGGTGGCCGACGGCCAGGCCGTGGCCCTGTCCCATGCGCAGGAACAGCTGTATTTCCTGCAGCGGCTCGAGCCGACGCTGACGGCCTACAACCTGCCGCGCGTCTTCGAACTGGAGGGACCGCTCGACGCCGATGCGATGGAGCGGGCTTTCCAGGCGCTGATCGCACGCCATGCGATCCTGCGCACCCGCTTCTTCGAGCGCGACGGCGCCACGGTGCAGGAAGCGCAGGCCGGCGTCGAGTTCGCGCTCGAGCGCATCGACCTCTCGGGGCTGGCGCCCGCGCCGCGGAAGCAGCAACTGGACGCGCTGGTGCAGCGCACCGCGGAGCACGTCTTCGATCTCACGGCGGCGCCGGCGCTGATCGCGCTGATCGCGCGGCTCGGCGAGCAGCGGCATGTGCTGGTGGTCTGCCTGCATCACATCGTCTCCGATGCGTGGTCGAACCCGATCCTCGCGGGCGACCTCGCCGCGGCCTACCGCCTGGCGCTGCGCGCCGAGGGGGCCGTCCACCTGCCGCCGCTGCCCGTGCAGTACGCCGACTACGCGGTGTGGCAGCGCGCCTGCGTCGAGCAGGGCGCAATGGCCCGCCAGCTCGACCACTGGAACCGGCACCTGGGCGCCGACGTGCCCGCGCTCGACCTGCCGACCGACCGCGCGCGGCCGGCGCAGAAGCGCTTCGCGGGGCGCACGCTCGGCTTCGATCTTCCGCCGGCGCTGGCCGCGGCGCTGCAGAAGCTGTGCCGCGCCGAGAAGTGCACGCCCTTCGTGATGCTGCTGGCCGCCTGGCAGGTGCTGCTGGCCCGCTACAGCGGGCAGGACGACTTCGCGGTCGGCGTGCCCAATGCCGGGCGCCAGCAAGAGGAAGTGCATGGCCTGCTGGGCTTCTTCGTCACCACGCAGGTGTTCCGCGCGCGCCTGGCGCCGCGGCGCAGCCTGCGCGAGATCTGGCGCCAGGTCCGCACCGACGCGCTGGCGGCGCTCGACAACGCCGACCTGCCCTTCGAGCTGCTGCTGGCCAGCCGCAAGGACCGGCGCGACCCGGCGCGCAGTCCGCTGTTCCAGGTGATGTTCAGCGCCCAGATGCTCGACGGGGATGCCGCGCTCGACCTCGAAGGCCTGCGGGCCGAGGCGGTGGAGTTCGAGGAGGCCGGCGCCAAGTTCGACCTGTCGCTCGACTTCTACCTCGATCCGCAGCGCGTGCACGGCCGCCTCGAATACAACACCGACCTGTTCGACGAGGCGACCGCGCTGCGCCTGAGCGGCTATTACCGCCGCGTGCTCGAGGCCTTCGTGGCCGAACCCGAGCGCGCGCTGGGCGAGCTGCAACTGCCTGGCGATACCGAGCACGCCTTGCTGCGGCGCTGGGGCGAGGGCGCGCCCGTCGCGCTGCAGGCCGAACCGGTGCACCGGTTGATCGCGCGCCATGCGGCGCTGCAGCCGGACGCGCCGGCGCTGCTTTTCGGCGAACTCGCCTGGAGTCGCGCGCAGCTCGACGAGCGCGCCAACCGGCTCGCCCACCGGCTGCGCGCGCTCGGCGTCGGGCCCGATGTGCGCGTCGGCCTGGCGGTGGAGCGCTCCGTCGACATGATCGTCGGCCTGCTGGGCATCCTGAAGGCCGGCGGCGCCTACGTGCCGCTCGATCCCGGCTATCCCGCGGACCGCCTGGCCTACATGGTGGAGGACAGCGCCATCGCACTGCTGCTCACGCAGAGCCACCTGAGGGAGCGCATGCCCATGGGCGGCGCGCGGCCGCCGGCGCTGCTCGAACTCGACACGCTCGACCTGCAGGCGTTGCCCGCGCACGATCCCGCGGTGCCGGTGCACGGCGGCAACCTCGCCTACGTCATCTACACCTCGGGCTCCACCGGCCGGCCCAAGGGCATCGGCATCGCGCATGCGGCGCTGGCCGCGCACACGCAGGTGGCGGCCGGCCTGTTCGGCCTCGGCCCCGGCGACCGCATGCTGCAGTTCTCGACCATCAACTTCGACGGCTTCGTCGAGCAGGTGTTTCCGCCGCTCGCGACCGGCGCGGCCATCGTGCTGCGCGGCGCGCTGCTGTGGGACAGCGAGACCTTCCGCCGCGAGCTGATCGAGCGCCGCATCACCATCGCCGACCTGCCGACGGCCTACTGGAGCCTGCTGGTGCAGGACTTCGCGCGCAGCGCGTCGCGCGACTTCGGCGCGCTGCGCCAGGTGCAGGCCGGCGGCGAGGCCATGCCCACCGAAGGCGTCAGGTCGTGGCGCGAGGCCGGCATGTCGCACATCCGGCTGCTCAATACCTATGGCCCGACCGAGGCCGTGGTGAGCGCGACCGAGCACGACTGCGGTATCTACCTCGAAGGCGAGGTCGCGTTGCCCGCGCAGATGCCGATCGGCAGGCCCCTGGGCGGACGCCAACTCCACGTGCTCGACGCGGCGCTGCAGCCCGTGCCGCCCGGCGTGGCGGGCGAGCTCTACATCGGCGGCGAGCTGCTGGCGCGTGGCTATCAAGGTCGCCCCGCGCTGAGCGCCGAACGCTTCGTGGCCGATCCTTTCGGCGCGGCGGGCGCGCGGCTGTACCGTACTGGCGACCTCGTCTGCTGGCGCGAAGGCGGCCGGCTCGACTACCTGGGCCGCATCGACCACCAGGTGAAGGTGCGCGGCTTCCGGATCGAGCTCGGCGAGATCGAGGCGGCGCTGCTGGCGCAGGCCGGGGTGCGCGAGGCGGTGGTGGTGGCGCTGGACGATGCGGCCGGTGCGCGGCTGGTCGGCTACGTGGCGGGCGAATCCGCCGACGCGTCGGCACTGGAGGTCTCGCGGCTGAGGGACGCGCTGGCCAGCGGGCTGCCCGAGTACATGGTGCCTTCGACCATCGTCGTGCTCGAGTCGCTGCCGCTGAATCCCAGCGGCAAGGTGGACCGCAAGGCCTTGCCGGTGCCCGCGCCCGCCGATGGAAGCGATGCGGACCATGAGGAGGCGCAAGGACCGGTGGAGCAGGCGCTGGCCGGCATCTGGGCCTCGGTCCTCGGCGTCGAGCGCGTGGGCCGGCGCAGCAATTTCTTCGAACTGGGAGGGCACTCGCTGCTGGCGATCCGCCTGCTCGAGCGCGTGCGGCGCGGCGGCTGGCATGCCGAGGTGCGCACGTTGTTCCAGAAGCCGGTGCTGGCCGATTTCGCGCAGGCGCTGCTCGCCGGCCAGGCCACCGCGCGGCGCGAGGTGGCCGTGCCGGCCAACGGCATCCCCGAGGGGTGCGCGAAGATCCGCCCGGAGATGCTCACGCTCGCGGCGCTCGACGCCGCGCAGATCGCACGCGTCGAGGCGGCCGTGCCGGGCGGCGCTGCCAACATCCAGGACATCTATCCGCTGGCCCCGCTGCAGGAGGGCATTCTTTTCCACCACCTGCTGCAGGCGCAGGGCGATGCCTACGTCACGCCCTGCCTGCTGGCCTTCGACAGCGAAGCGCGGCTGCGCGGCTTCGTTGACAGCTTCAACCAGGTCGTCGCGCGCCATGACATCCTGCGCACCGCCGTGCTGTGGGAAGGGCTCGGCGAGCCCGTGCAGGTGGTGCAGCGCCAGGCGGCGGTGCGGCTGGAATGGCTGGAAGCGTCCCTGGCCACGGAAGCGGCGACGCCGCTGGACGTGGCCGAGCGCCTGGCAGCATGCGTGGATCCGCGCCACCATCGCATCGACGTACGGCAGGCGCCGATGGTCAGGGCGCTGGCTGCCCACGACGACGCGCAGAACCGCTGGCTGCTGCAGCTGCCGAGCCATCACCTTGTGCTGGACCACACGACGCTCGAGCGCATCGTGGAGGAGATCGCGTTGATCCAGTCGGGCCGGCAGGCCGAGCTGCCGGCGCCGGTGCCGTTTCGCCAGTACGTCGCGCAGGCGCGGCTGGGCGTGGCGCGCGAGGCGCACGAAGCCTTCTTCCGGACCATGCTCGCGGACGTCACGGAAGCCACGGCACCGCTCGGCCTGCTCGACACGCAAGGCGACGGAACCCGGGTCGAGGAGGTCCGCCTGCCGCTGGCGCTCGGCCTGTCCACGCGAATCCGTGCGCAGGCCCAGGGCCATGGCGTGAGCGCCGCCGCGCTGTTCCACCTGGCATGGGCACTGGTCCTGGCGCGGACCACGGGCCGCGACGACGTGGTCTTCGGCACCGTGCTGTTCGGCCGCATGCAGGGCGGCGAGGACGCCGGGCGCGCGCTGGGCATGTTCATCAACACCCTGCCGCTGCGCGTGCGCATCGGCGGGCAGGACGCGGGCGACGGCCTGCGTCGCACGCAGGCGTCGCTGACCGACCTGATGCATCACGAGCACGCGACGCTGTCGCTGGCGCAGAAGTGCAGCGGCGTGGCGGGCGGCACGCCGCTGTTCACCGCGCTGCTCAACTACCGCTACAGCCCGCCGGAGCAGGCCGATGAGGAACTGGCGCGGCTGGGACGGCAGGGTTGGGAGGGCGTCGAACTCATCGGCGGCGCGGAGCGCACGAACTACCCGGTCACGATGTCGGTGGACGACCTGGGCGAGGGCTTTGCGCTGGTGGGCCAGGTGGTCCGCACGGTGGGTGCGCAGCGCCTGTGCGATGCCATGCGGGCCGCGCTTGAAGGGCTGGTCGAGGCGATGGAGACACGGCCCCGCCAGCGCATCGACGAGATCGAGCTGCTGGCGCCGCACGAGCGGCAACGGCTGCTCGGCTGGGGCGTGAACGCGAAGCGGCATGCGCTGGTGCAGCCGGTGCACCGCGCCATCGAGCACCGGGTGCGCGCGCATCCCGATGCGCCGGCGCTGGTGTTCGGCGACGAGGTGCTGAGCTACGCGGAACTGAACGCGCGCGCCAATCGGCTCGCGCACCGGCTGATCGCGCTGGGCGTGAAGCCCGAAGCGCGGGTGGGCGTCTCGATGGAGCGCTCGGTCGAGATGGTGGTGAGCCTGCTGGCGGTGCTGAAGGCGGGCGGCGCGTACGTGCCGCTCGACCCGGAGTACCCGGCGGACCGGCTGACGTACATGCTGGAGGACAGCGGCGTCGGCCTGCTGCTCGCGCAGGAGCGCACGGTTCCCGCCGGCCTGGCCGGCGCGGCCGTGTGCATCGTCGACCGGCTCGATCTCGGCAGCGGGCCCGCGCACGATCCCGAGCTCGCGTTGCACGAGGAAAGCCTGGCCTACGTCATCTACACCTCCGGCTCGACCGGCAGGCCCAAGGGCGCCGCCAATCGCCATGGCGCGCTGTTCAACCGCCTCGCATGGATGCAGCAGGCCTACGGGCTCGATGCGTCGGACACCGTGCTGCAGAAGACGCCCTTCGGCTTCGATGTGTCGGTGTGGGAATTCTTCTGGCCGCTGATGTCCGGTGCCCGGCTCGCCATGGCCGGGCCGGGCGACCACCGCGATCCCGCGCGGCTGGTCGCGCTGATCGGGCGGCACCGCGTCACCACGCTGCACTTCGTGCCGTCGATGCTGCAGGCCTTCCTCGCGCATGGCGGCATCGAGGCCTGCGCCTCGCTGCGGCGCATCGTCTGCAGCGGCGAGGCACTGCCGGTCGAGGCCCAGAACGAGGTGTTCCGACGGCTGCCCGGCGTGGCGCTGCACAACCTCTACGGGCCGACCGAGGCGGCGATCGACGTCACGCAATGGCAGTGCCGCGCCGACGGGCTGAGCCACGTCGCGATCGGGCAGCCGATCGACGGCATCCAGGTCCATGTGCTCGACCACAACCTGCAGCTTGCCCTGCCCGGCGTGGCCGGCGAGCTGTACCTGGGCGGCGTGGGTCTCGCGCGCGGCTACCTGCATCGTCCGGGCCTGACGGCGGAGCGCTTCGTGGCCGATCCGCTCGATGCGGGCGGTGGACGCCTCTATCGCACGGGTGACCTGGTGCGGTGGCGTCCGGACGGAAAGCTCGAGTACCTGGGGCGGCTCGATCACCAGGTGAAGATCCGCGGCCTGCGCATCGAGCTCGGCGAGATCGAGGCCCGGCTGCTGGCCCAGCCTGAACTGCGCGAGGCGGTGGTGGTGGCCAGGAACGGCCCCGGCGGGACACGGCTGGTGGGCTATGTCTCGCCGCGCGCGGGCCAGGCGCCGAAGCTCGAGGAGCTCAAGGCGCGCCTGGGCCTGGCATTGCCCGACTACATGGTGCCGGGCGTCCTGGTACTGATGGCGCAGGGCCTGCCGCTGAATGCGAACGGCAAGGTCGACCGCAAGGCATTGCCCGAGCCCGGCCGCATGGACGCCGAGGCCTACGAGGCGCCGGCGGACGACGCGGAGCGCGCGCTCGCCGGCCTCTGGTCGGAACTGCTCGGCGTGGAGCGGGTCGGCCGCCACGACAACTTCTTTGCGCTCGGCGGGCATTCGCTGCTCGCCGTCCAGCTGGTGTCGCGCCTGCAGGACGGCACGCAGGCCGCCATCGGGATCCAGGACGTGTTCCGCCATCCCGTCCTCATGGA
Organism: Variovorax sp. 20P10.2.4; assembly: GCF_058244205.1. Classification (NCBI taxonomy): domain Bacteria; kingdom Pseudomonadati; phylum Pseudomonadota; class Betaproteobacteria; order Burkholderiales; family Comamonadaceae; genus Variovorax; species Variovorax sp. 20P10.2.4. Next base: position 30,777 of record NZ_JBZAYE010000009.1, on the reverse strand, counting down.
CCTGGCACGGCAGGCGCGCACGACGTTGCCTGACGGCCATGGCGACGATGCGCTGTCGAGCATCGACGCCTTCATCGACAGTTTGGGAGAACCCGCTTGACGAACAGCATGACGACCCGACGCATCGCCGAGCGATTTGCGCAGCTGTCGCCGCAACAGCGCCAGGCGGTGTACCTGAAGATCCGCGCCGAGGGCCTGGGCATGGGCCAGTTCCCGATCGTGCCGGCGGGCGAGGGGGCATCCGGGGCGAGTCCGCTCTCCTATGCGCAACGGCGCCAGTGGTTCCTCTGGAAGCTGGACCCCTGGAACACGGCCTATCACATCGTGGCGGCGCTGCGCCTGAAGGGCGCGCTGGACGTCGACGCGCTGCGGGCTTCGTTCCAGGCCCTGGTCGCACGCCATGCTTCGTTGCGCGCGACCTTCGTGCCCGAGGGCGATGACGACGGGGTCGCGCGGCAGGTGGTCGCGCCTTCGCTGGAGCTGGAGATTCCGCTGGTCGAGGCCGCTGACGCGGACGCCGAGATCGGACGCCTGAACGACACGCCGTTCGACCTCGAGCGTGGCCCGCTGCTGCGGGTGCGCATGATCCGTCTCGGCGAACACGACCACGTGCTCGCGGTCGTGATGCATCACATCGTGTCCGACGGCTGGTCGATGCAATGCCTGCTGGACGAGCTCGTCGCGCAGTACGCAGCCCGCGTGCAGGGTCGCGAGCCCGTGCTGGCCGCCTTGCCGGTCCAGTACGCCGACTATGCCGCGTGGCAGCGGCATTGGCTCGAGGCCGGGGAGGCGCGGCGCCAACTGGACTACTGGACGGCCCGGCTCGGGAACGAGCATCCGGTGCTGCAGCTGCCCACCGACAGGCCGCGCCGCCCCGACGGCCATTACCGGGCCGCGCGGCATGGCTTCGAGCTGCCGGCCGAGCTGCGGCAGGCGCTGGGCGAGCGCGCCCGGGCCGAGGGCGCGACGCTGTTCATGGCGCTGCTGGCGGGCTTCCAGGTGCTGCTGCACCGCCATACCGCCCAGGGTGATATCCGGGTCGGGGTACCGATCGCCAACCGCCATCGCGTGGAGACCGAGGGCGTGGTCGGCTTCTTCGTCAACACCCAGGTGCTGCGCACGGTGATGGACCACCGCATGCCGCTGCGCCAGGTGCTGGAGGCCGTGCGCGAGGCGATGCTTGGCGCGCAGGCGCACCAGGACCTGCCTTTCGAGCAGTTGGTGGAGGCGCTGCAGCCCGCGCGTCACCTGGGCCAGAGCCCCTTGTTCCAGGTCGCGCACAACCACCAGCGCGCGGATGCGCGGGTCGCGCGGGCGCTGCCGGGGCTGAGCGTCCAGGCGCACGAGGTCGAAGGACAGTCGGCGCAGTTCGAACTGATGCTGGACACGAGCGAGGACGAGGCGGGCCGCGTCCATGTCGTCTTCTCGTACGCGGAGGCGCTGTTCGATCCGGCCACGATCGCGCGCATGGCCGCCCATTACCTGGCCGTGCTGCGCGGGCTGGCGGACACGCCGCTGCTGGCGCTGGGCGACCTGGACCTGCTGGACGAGCCGGAGCGTGGGCGGCTGTGGAGCTGGGGCGTGGAGCCTGCGGCGTGGGGTGACGAGGGTGCGGTGCACCGCCGCATCGAGGCGCAGGCGCGGCGCGACCCCGATGCGGTGGCGCTGGTGTTCGGCGAGCACTCGCTGAGCTACGGCGAACTCAACGCGCGCGCGAACGCGCTGGCGCACCGGCTGATCGGGCTGGGCGTGCGCGCGGACGCGCCGGTGGGCATCGCGGTGGAGCGCTCGCTCGAGATGGTGGTGGGGCTGCTGGGGATCATGAAGGCCGGCGGGGCGTACGTGCCGATCGACACGGAGCACCCGCCCGAGCGCGTGGCCTACATGCTGAGCGACAGCGGCGTGAAGCTGCTGCTGACGCAGGCGCGGCTGCTCGATGCACTGCCCGCGGCGGCGCACGTGGGGCTGCTGACGCTGGACGACCTCGGGCTGGAGGGCGAGCGGCGGGACGACCCGGACGTGGCGCTGCACGGGGAGAACCTGGCGTACGTGATCTACACCTCGGGCTCGACGGGGCGGCCCAAGGGCGCGGCCAACCGTCACCGGGCGCTGCACAACCGGCTGGCGTGGATGCAGCAGGCCTACGGGCTGACGCGCGAGGACGTGGTGCTGCAGAAGACGCCGTTCGGCTTCGACGTGTCGGTGTGGGAGTTCTTCTGGCCGCTGATGGAGGGAGCGCGACTGGTGGTGGCGCAGCCCGGGGACCATCGGGATCCGGGCAAGCTGGCGGCGCTGATCCGGCGCCACGGGGTGAGCACGATCCACTTCGTGCCCTCGATGCTGCAGGCGTTCGTGGCGCACGAGGGGATCGAGAGGTGCACGAGCCTGCGGCGCATCGTGTGCAGCGGGGAGGCGTTGCCGGCGGAGGCGCAGGCGAAGGTGTTCGAGCGGCTGCCCGGTGCGGGGCTGTACAACCTGTACGGGCCGACCGAGGCGGCGATCGACGTGACGCACTGGACCTGCAGGGCGGACGGGCGCAGCCAGGTGGCGATAGGCCGGCCGATCGCGGACACGAGGACCTACGTGCTGGATGCGGGGCTGAACCTGGTGCCGCAGGGCGTGGGCGGGGAGCTGTACCTCGGGGGCGTGGGGCTGGCGCGTGGCTACCTGGACAAGGGCGGGCTGACGGCGGAGCGTTTCGTGGCGGACCCGTTCGGGGCGGCGGGGGAGAGGCTTTACCGTACCGGCGACCTGGTGCGCTGGCGCGAGGACGGTCAGCTGGAGTACCTGGGGCGCATCGACCACCAGGTGAAGATCCGCGGGTTCCGCATCGAGCTGGGGGAGATCGAGGCGCAGCTGCTGGCGCGAGCCGGCGTGCGCGAGGCGGTGGTGGTGGCCGACGAGGGGCCGGGCGGAGCGAGGCTGGTGGGGTACGTGTCGGGGCAGGCGGGGGTGTCGCTGGACGCCGCGCAGCTCAAGGCGGGGCTGGCGGGAGTGCTGCCGGAGTACATGGTGCCCTCGGTGCTGATGGTGATGCAGGGGCTGCCGCTGAACGCGAACGGGAAGATCGACCGCAAGGCGCTGCCGCGACCGGAGGTGGGTGGTGGGGTGGCGTACGAGGAGCCGCGAGGGGAGGTGGAGCGTGCGCTGGCGGGGGTGTGGGCGGAGGTGCTGGGGGTGCAGCGCGTGGGGCGCGGCGACAGCTTCTTCGAGCTCGGCGGGCATTCGCTGCTGGCGATCCAGTTGCTGGAGCGCATGCGGCGCCAGGGTTGGGCGGTGGAGGTGCGCACGCTGTTCCAGCATCCGAGGCTGGGGGACTTCGTGGCGGCGATGAGCGCGGGTGGCGGGGGTGCGAGAGCGCAGGTGGAGGTGCCGCGCAACGGCATTCCGGCGCAGGGCTGCGATGCGATCGAGCCGGTGATGCTGACGCTGGTGGCGCTGGAGGAGGCGAGCATCCGTGCGATCGAGGCGGCGGTGCCGGGCGGTGCGCGCAACATCCAGGACATCTATCCGCTGGCGCCGTTGCAGGAGGGCATCCTGTTCCATCACCTCATGCAGACCGAGGCGGACGCCTACGTCACCTCGCTGCTGCTGGCGTTCGACGAACGGGAAGGCCTGCTGCGCTTCGTCGCAGCCCTGAACCGGGTCATCGCGCGCCACGACATCCTGCGCACGGCGGTGCTCTGGGAAGGACTGCCGGAGCCGGTCCAGGTCGTGCACCGGCAGGCGGCGCTTTCGATCGAGTGGCTCGACGACATCGCGATCGTCAAGGGCAATCACCATCGCATCGACGTGCGCAAGGCGCCGCTGCTGCGCGCGCTGGCCGCGCACGACGCCGCGGGCGGCCGCTGGTTGCTGCAACTGCCTAGCCACCACCTGGCACTCGATCACACCTCGAAGGACGTGCTGATCGAGGAGATCGCCCACCTGTTGCAGGGCCGGCCGGAAGCGCTGGCGCCGCCGGTGCCGTTCCGCCGCTTCGTCGCCCAGGCGCGGCACGGCGTGACGCCGGCCGAGCACGAGGCGTACTTTCGCCGCGTGCTGGGCGACGTCGGCGAGCCGACCGCGCCGTTCGGTCTGCTCGACGTGCGCGGCGACGGCGGCCGCATCGCCGAATCGAAGCTGCTGCTCGCGTCGGCCGACGCGCAGCGGGTCCGTGCGCAGGCACTGCGCCATGGCGTGAGTCCCGCGGCGTTGTTCCACCTGGCCTGGGCGCTGGTGCTCGCGCGCATCACCGGGCGCGACGACGTGGTGTTCGGCACCGTGCTGTTCGGCCGCATGCAGGCCGGCGCGGAGGCGAGCCGCTCGGTGGGCATGTTCATCAACACCCTGCCGCTGCGGGTACGCACGGGTGCGCATGACGCCGCGCGATGCCTGCGCCAGACCCACGAGGCGCTGACCGAACTGCTGCATCACGAGCACGCGAGCCTGTCGCTGGCGCAACGCTGCAGCGCGCTGCCCAGCGGCGCACCGCTCTTCACCGCGATCCTCAACTACCGGCACGGTGCGCGGACCGATGCGGCGGGCACGGGCGTGCCGGTGCTCGAGGGCGTCGAGATGCTCGACTCGCGCGAGAGCTCGAACTTCCCGTTCGGTCTGTCGGTCAACGACACGGGCACCGGTTTCGAGCTGGTCACCCAGGTCGACGAGGCGATCGGTGCCGCGCGGGTCTGCGAACTGGCGTGCGCGGCCGTGCAGTCGATTGCGCAGGCACTGGCGAGCGATTCGACACGGCCGCTGCGCGCGCTGAGCGTTCTGGGCGCGGGCGATGTCGCGCGGCTGCGCGACTGGGGCCATGGCGAGGCGCGCGCCGCGTCGGGCCTGCTGGTGCACCAGCTCGTCGAACGCCAGGCCCGCGAGCGGCCCGGTGCAACCGCGTTGATCGCCGCGACGCACAGTCTCGACTTCGCCGCGTTCAATGCCCGCGCCAACCGTCTCGCGCATCGATTGATCGCCGCGGGCGTGAAGCCGGAAACGCGCGTGGGCATCGCGCTCGAGCGCTCGACGGACATGGTGGTCGGCCTGCTGGCCATCCTCAAGGCCGGGGGCGCCTATGTCCCGCTCGACCCGGCCTATCCGGCCGACCGGCTGGCCTACATGATGGACGACAGCGGAATCGCCCTGCTGCTCTCGCAGGACCGCGTGGCCGCGCGCATGCCGGTGCCCGCGGGCCTGCCGGTGCTGACGCTGGAATCGCTGAACCTGGCGACGGGCGAGGCCGGCGATCCCGACGTTGCGCTGCATGCCGGCAACCTCGCCTACGTGATCTACACCTCGGGCTCCACGGGCAGGCCCAAGGGCGTGGCCGTGACGCACGGTCCGCTGTCGATGCATGTGCAGACCATCGGCGAGGACTACGAGATGACGCCCGAAGACCGCGAGCTGCAGTTCGCTTCGATCGCCTTCGACGGCGCGCACGAGCGCACCTGGGTGCCGCTGGCCTTCGGCGCGGCGCTGATGCCGCGCGACAACGACATCTGGCCGGTCGAGCGCACGGCCGCGGAGATCGCGCGACACGGAATCACCATGGCCTGCTTCACGCCCACCTATCTCGCGCAGATGGTCGACGTGCTCGGCGAGGCCGGCAGCCGGCTGCCGATCCGTTCCTACACGGTCGGCGGCGAGGCGATGCCGCGCGCGAGCTTCGACCGCGTGCAGGCGGTCTTCAGGCCGCCGCGGATCATCAACGGCTACGGGCCGACCGAGACCGTCATCACGCCGATGATCGCCAAGGCCTTCGCGGGCGAGCGTTTCGAAGCGGCCTACATGCCGATCGGCAGGCTGGTCGGAGACCGCACGGCGCATGTGCTCGACCATGACCTGAACCCCGTGCCCGTGGGCGCGACGGGCGAGCTGTACCTCGGCGGCGAAGGACTGGCGCGCGGCTACCTGCGGCGCGCCGGCCTGAGTGCCGAGCGCTTCGTCGCGGATCCCTTCCGAGAGACCGGCGCGCGGCTGTACCGCACCGGCGACCTGGTGCGCTGGGGCGACGACGGCCAGCTCGAGTACCTCGGCCGCCTCGATCACCAGGTGAAGGTGCGCGGCTTTCGCATCGAGCTCGGCGAGATCGAGGCGCAACTGCTGGCGCAGCCCGAAGTGCGGGAAGCGCTGGTGGTGGCGAAGGAGGGCCCCGCGGGGGCCTGGCTGGCGGCCTATGCATCGCTGCAGCCCGGGGTCGACGTGAGCGCCGACGTCCTGCGCCAGCGCTTGCGCCAGCTGTTGCCCGAGCACGCGGTGCCCGGTGCCGTGGTGTTCCTCGACAGCCTGCCGCTCAATGCCAACGGCAAGGTCGACCGCCATGCGCTGCCCGAGCCGGGGGAGGCGGGCGGCCGCCCCTACGAGGCACCGAGCGGCGAGGTCGAGGAGCTCGTCGCCGGGCTCTGGCGCGAGGTGCTCGGCACGCCGTCGGTGGGCCGCCACGACAACTTCTTCGAGCTGGGTGGGCACTCGCTGGCCCTGCTGCAGGTGCAGCGCCGGCTGCAGGACGCCTTCGAGCTGCAGTTCGCCCTGCGGATCTTCTTCGAGAACCCGACATTGGCCGAGCTGGGCGCGGCCATCGAGGCGCAACGCGGCGTGGACAGCGCCGGGGATGCGCAGGACATCGCGCGCATGAGCGCATTGCTTGAAGCCTGGGAAAGCTGAATGAAACAGAACAAACGTGAGATCGCGGAGCGCTTCGCGCGCCTGCCCGCCGACAAGCAACAGGGCTTCCTCAAGGTACTGAAGGCCCAGGGCCTCGACTTCTCCCTGTTCCCCATCGTGCCGCGGCATCCGGGAGCGGAACAGGAGGGATGCATCGCGTCCTATGCGCAAGACCGGCAATGGTTCCTCTGGAAGTTCGACCCGGCCAGCACCGCCTATCACATACCGGGCTCGCTGCGGCTCGAGGGCGCGCTCGACATCGAGGCGCTGCGCGAGGCCTTCCGCGCGCTGGTGGCGCGCCATGCCGCGCTGCGCACCGTGTTCCGTGCCGGACCGGACGGGCTCGCGCAGCAGCTGGTGCGGCCCGAGCTCGCGCTGGACATCCCGCTCGTCGACGTGGCCGCCGCCGGGTCCGATGGCGAGCGCGAGCGGCTCGCGAACGAGGCCGCGCTGCGCGTGACGCAGTGCCCCTTCGACCTCATGGCCGGCCCGCTACTGCGCGTGGCCGTGATCCGCCTCGCGCCGCAGCGGCACGTGCTGGTGATGGTGATGCACCACATCATCTCGGACGGCTGGTCGATGCAGGTGCTGATGGAGGAGTTCGCCATGGCCTATGCCGCGCGCGTGCGCGGCATGCCGCTGCAGTGGCCGGCGCTCCCGATCGCCTATGCCGACTACGCGGCGTGGCAGCGCAACTGGATGGAGGCGGGCGAGAAGGACCGCCAGCTCGCCTACTGGCGCGATCGACTGGGAACCGGTCATCCGGTGCTGCAGCTGCCGGCCGACCATGCGCGCCGTCCCGACGGAAGCTACCGCGCCGCCACGCAAAGGCTCGAGGTGCCGGCGGCATTGGCGCAGGGACTGCGCAAGCGCGCGCAGGCACAGGGTGCCACCCTCTTCATGGCGCTGCTGGCGGGCTTCCAGGCGGTGCTCCATCGCCAGACGGGGCTGGCCGACATCCGCGTGGGCGTGCCCATCGCGAACCGCCACCGGCCGGAGACCGAGCGGCTGGTGGGCTTCTTCGTCAACACCCAGGTGCTGCGCAGCGTGATCGACGCGCGCATGCGCATGGGCGAGCTGCTCGATGCCGCAAAGGAGGCCGTGCAGGGAGCCCAGGCCCATCAGGACCTGCCGTTCGAACAGCTGGTGGAGGCGCTGCAGCCCGAGCGCAACCTCGGCCAGAGCCCGCTGTTCCAGGTGGTGCACAACCACCAGCCCCGTGGAGAGCAGGCGCTCGAGTCGCTGCCGGGGCTGACCCTGCACGGCCACGAGCTCGGGGAACGGGCGGCGCAGTTCGAGCTCACGCTCGACACCACCGAGGATGCGCAGGGTCAGGTCGGCGTGATGCTGACCTACGCCGCGGAGCTGTTCGAGCCCGCGACCATGGCCCGGTTCGGCGCCCAGTACCTGGCGGCCTTGCGCGCGCTGGCCGATGCCCCCGGGGAGACCGTCGGCCGCTTCGCGCTGCTGGACGAGACCGAGCGCGCGCAGCAGCGGCAATGGGCGGACATGCGGCGCGTCGAGGCGGCCGGTGGCGAGGCGTCGATCCATCGCCGCATCGAGCGCCATGCGCGCGAGCGGGCCGATGCCGTCGCGCTGGTGTGCGGTGAGGAGCGCTTGAGCTATGGCGAGCTGAACGCGCGCGCGAACCGCCTGGCGCACCGGCTCATCGCCATGGGCGTGGTGCCGGAGGCGCGCGTCGGCCTCGCGGCCGAGCGTTCGATCGAGATGGTGGTGGGCCTGCTGGCGATCCTGAAGGCGGGCGGCGCCTACGTGCCGCTCGATCCCGGCTATCCGCAGGACCGGTTGGCCTACATGGTGCGCGACAGCGGCATCGAATGGCTGCTGGCCCAGCCGCAGGTGCGTGCGCAGGTCTCGGTGGGCGAGAGCGTGCGGGTGCTCGAGTTCGGCGATCCGGCCACGGACCTGCTGCCGGCGCACGATCCCGAGGTGGCGGTGCACCCCGATCATCTGGCCTATGTGATCTATACCTCCGGCTCGACCGGACGGCCCAAGGGCGCGCAGCTGTGCCATCGCAACGTGACCCGGCTGCTGGACGCCACGCAGCCCTGGTTCGACTTCGGCCCGGACGACGCATGGACCCTGTTCCATTCGTACGCCTTCGATTTCTCGGTGTGGGAGGTGTTCGGCGCGCTGTGCACCGGCGGCCGGCTGGTCGTCGTGCCGCACTGGGTGAGTCGCTCGCCGGACGACTTCGTCGCGCTGCTGGACCGCGAGCGCATCACCGTGCTCAACCAGACGCCTTCGGCTTTCCGCCAGCTGATCCACGCGCCGGCGCTGGCCGGCGTCGCACGCTTGCCGCTGCGCTTCGTGATCTTCGGCGGCGAGGCGCTCGAGCCCGAGAGCCTGCGGCCGTGGATCGATCGCTTCGGCGACGAGGCGCCGCGGCTGGTCAACATGTACGGCATCACCGAGACCACGGTGCACGTGACCTATCGCCCGATCACGCGCGAGGACCTCGAGGATGGCCAGCGCAGCCCGGTGGGGGTGTCGATTCCCGACCTCGGCCTGCGCGTGCTCGACGCCGAGCTCGGGCTGCTGCCGCTCGGCGTGCCCGGCGAACTCTATGTGGCGGGCGAGGGGCTGGCGCGTGGCTACCTGGACAAGGGTGGGCTGACGGCGGAGCGTTTCGTGGCGGACCCGTTCGGGGCGGGCGGGGAGAGGCTTTACCGCACGGGCGACCTGGTGCGCTGGCGCGAGGACGGTCAGCTGGAGTACCTGGGTCGCATCGACCACCAGGTGAAGATCCGGGGATTCCGCATCGAGCTGGGGGAGATCGAGGCGCAGCTGCTGGCGCGAGCCGGCGTGCGCGAGGCGGTGGTGGTGGCCGACGAGGGGCCGGGCGGAGCGAGGCTGGTGGGGTACGTGTCGGGGCAGGCGGGGGTGTCGCTGGACGCCGCGCAACTCAAGGCAGGGCTGGCGGGGGTGCTGCCGGAGTACATGGTGCCCTCGGTGCTGATGGTGATGCAGGGGCTGCCGCTGAACGCGAACGGGAAGATCGACCGCAAGGCGCTGCCGCGACCGGAGGTGGGTGGTGGGGTGGCGTACGAGGAGCCACGCGGGGAGGTGGAGCGTGCGCTGGCGGGGGTGTGGGCGCAGGTGCTGGGGGTGTCGCGCGTGGGGCGCGGGGACAGCTTCTTCGAGCTCGGCGGGCATTCGCTGCTGGCGATCCAGTTGCTGGAGCGCATGCGGCGCCAGGGTTGGGCGGTGGAGGTGCGCACGCTGTTCCAGCATCCGAGGCTGGGGGACTTCGTGGCGGCGATGAGCGCGGGTGGCGTGGGTGCGAGAGCGCAGGTGGAAGTGCCGCGCAACGGTATTCCGGCCCAGGGCTGCGATGCGATCGAGCCGGGGATGCTGACGCTGGTGGCGCTGGAGGAGGCGAGCATCCGCGCGATCGAGGCGGCGGTGCCGGGCGGTGCGCGCAACATCCAGGACATCTATCCGCTGGCGCCGCTGCAGGAGGGCATCCTGTTCCATCACCTCATGCAGACCGAGGGCGACTCCTATGTCACGACGCTGCTGCTGAGTTTCGACACCGAGGCACGCATGCGGCAGTTCGTCGCCAGCCTCGACCAGGTCATCGCGCGCCACGACATCCTGCGCACGGCGGTGCTCTGGGAAGGGCAGCTGAATCCCGTGCAGGTGGTGTACCGCGAGGCGGCGTTGCCGCTCGAATGGCTGCCGCCGGTCGATGGCGATGCCGGCGACGTGGCATCCCGGCTCAATGCCCATGTCGATGCCAGCCGATACCGCATCGACGTGCGCCGCGCGCCGATGATCCGCGCCATCGCCGCGCACGACGCGGACAACGGCCGCTGGCTGCTGCAGTTGCCCAGCCACCACCTGGCGCTGGACCACACCTCCGAGGAACTGCTGATCGAGGAGATCGCCCTGGTGCTGCAGGGGCGCCAGGCCGAGTTGCCCGAGCCGGTGCCGTTCCGCCGCTATGTGGCCCAGGCGCGCCTGGGCATGCGGCCCGAGGAACACGAGGAATTCTTCCGCCGGATGCTGGGCGACGTGGACGAGCCGACCGCGCCGTTCGGCCTGAGCGACGTGCGGCTGGCGGGCGGGCACGTGGCGCAGGCGCGCCTGCTGCTCGACGCGGCGCTGTCGCTGCGGCTGCGGCAATGCGCGCAACGGCTCGGGGTGAGCGCGGCGACGCTGTTCCACCTGGCGTGGGCCCTCGTGCTGGGCAAGACCACCGGCCGCGACGACGTGGTGTTCGGCACCGTGCTGTTCGGTCGCATGCAGGGCGGCCAGGACGCGCACCGCGCGCTCGGCATGTTCATCAACACGCTGCCGATCCGCGTGCGGCTGGGTGCGCGCGCGCTGGACGTCTGCCTGCGCGAGACGCACGCCACGCTCAGCGACCTGCTGCATCACGAGCATGCGCCGTTGTCGCTGGCCCAGCGCTGCAGCGCGCTGCCGGGTGCCACGCCGCTGTTTTCCGCGATCCTCAACTACCGTCACAGCGCGAGCCGCGAGGGCGAGGCGCATGCGCAGACCTGGCTGGGCATGGATGCGCTGGAGGCGGTGGAGCGCACCAACTATCCGTTCACGCTGAACGTGAACGACCAGGCCGAGGGCTTCGAGCTGGTGGTGCAGGTGGAGCAGTCCATCGACGTGCAGCGCATGGCCGGCTTCATGCGCTCGGCGGTGCGCGGCATCGTGGACGGGCTGGACGCGAAGGCGAAGGTCGCGGCCTGCGACCTGGATCTGCTGGACGAGTCGGAGCGTGGGCGGTTGTGGAGCTGGGGCGTGGAGCCCGCGGCGTGGGGTGACGAGGGCGCGGTGCACCGCCGCATCGAGGCGCAGGCGCGGCGCGACCCCGATGCGGTGGCGCTGGTGTTCGGCGAGCGCTCGCTGAGCTACGGCGAGCTCAACGCGCGCGCGAACGCGCTGGCGCACCGGCTGATCGGGCTGGGCGTGCGCGCGGACGCACCGGTGGGCATCGCGGTGGAGCGCTCGCTCGAGATGGTGGTGGGGCTGCTGGGGATCATGAAGGCCGGCGGGGCGTACGTGCCGATCGACACGGAGCACCCGCCCGAGCGCGTGGCCTACATGCTGAGCGACAGCGGCGTGAAGCTGCTGCTGACGCAGGCGCGGCTGCTGGACGCGCTGCCCGCGGCGGCGAACGTGGGGCTGCTGACGCTGGACGACCTCGAGCTGGAGGGCGAGCGGCGGGACGACCCGGACGTGGCGCTGCACGGGGAGAACCTGGCATACGTGATCTACACCTCGGGCTCGACGGGGCGGCCCAAGGGCGCGGCCAACCGTCACCGGGCGCTGCACAACCGGCTGGCATGGATGCAGCAGGCCTACGGGCTGACGCGCGAGGACGTGGTGCTGCAGAAGACGCCGTTCGGCTTCGACGTGTCGGTGTGGGAGTTCTTCTGGCCGCTGATGGAGGGGGCGCGGCTGGTGGTGGCGCAGCCCGGGGACCATCGGGATCCGGGCAAACTGGCGGCGCTGATCCAGCGCCACGGGGTGAGCACGATCCACTTCGTGCCCTCGATGCTGCAGGCGTTCGTGGCGCACGAGGGGATCGAGGGGTGCACGAGCCTGCGGCGCATCGTGTGCAGCGGGGAGGCGTTGCCGGCGGAGGCGCAGGCGAAGGTGTTCGAGCGGCTGCCCGGTGCGGGGCTGTACAACCTGTACGGGCCGACCGAGGCGGCGATCGACGTGACGCACTGGACCTGCAGGGCGGACGGGCGCAGCCAGGTGGCGATAGGCCGGCCGATTGCGGACACGAGGACCTACGTGCTGGATGCGGGGCTGAACCTGGTGCCGCAAGGCGTGGGCGGGGAGCTGTACCTCGGGGGCGTGGGGCTGGCGCGTGGCTACCTGGACAAGGGTGGGCTGACGGCGGAGCGTTTCGTGGCGGACCCGTTCGGGGCGGGCGGGGAGAGGCTTTACCGCACGGGCGACCTGGTGCGCTGGCGCGAGGACGGTCAGCTGGAGTACCTGGGTCGCATCGACCACCAGGTGAAGATCCGGGGATTCCGCATCGAGCTGGGGGAGATCGAGGCGCAGCTGCTGGCGCGAGCCGGCGTGCGCGAGGCGGTGGTGGTGGCCGACGAGGGGCCGGGCGGAGCGAGGCTGGTGGGGTACGTGTCGGGGCAGGCGGGGGTGTCGCTGGACGCCGCGCAACTCAAGGCAGGGCTGGCGGGGGTGCTGCCGGAGTACATGGTGCCCTCGGTGCTGATGGTGATGCAGGGGCTGCCGCTGAACGCGAACGGGAAGATCGACCGCAAGGCGCTGCCGCGACCGGAGGTGGGTGGTGGGGTGGCGTACGAGGAGCCGCGCGGGGAGGTGGAGCGTGCGCTGGCGGGGGTGTGGGCGCAGGTGCTGGGGATGCAGCGCGTGGGGCGCGGCGACAACTTCTTCGAACTCGGCGGCGACTCCATCCTGAGCCTGCAGATCGTGGCACGCATGCGTGCCGCGGGCTGGAAGATCTCGCCGCGCCTGATGTTCGAGCAGCAGACCATCGAGCGGCTGGCCGGGCGGGCCGAGCCGCTGGATCCGCTCGCGCTGTCGGCCGTCGTCCCTTCGGTGCGAGGGCGGTTGAGCGATTTTCTGCCGGCCGACGCGATCGCGGCGACCGGACTCGATGCCGATGCGATCGAGGACGTCTATCCGCTGGCGCCCACGCAGGAAGGCATGTTCTTCCATTCGGCGGCGGCGGCCGGCTCGGGCCTGTACGTCAACCAGCTGAGCGTGGAGGTCCGCGACATCGACACGCGGCGCTTCGAGCGCGCCTGGCAGTCGATGGTCGAGCGCCACGCCATGCTGCGCACCGGTTTTCTCTGGCGCGACGGGATGGCCCGGCCGCTGCAGCTGGTGTTTCGGCAGGCGCCGGCCAGCGTCGAGCATCTCGATTGGCGTGCGCTCGATGGCGCGGAGGCCGCGCAGCGGCTGGCCGACCACGAGGCGCAGGCCCTGACCCGCGCGATCGACTGGTTGCGTCCGCCGCTGTCGCGCGTGGCGTTGATCCGCCTGGAGGAAGACCGCTGGCAACTGGTCTGGACGCGGCACCACATCCTGTCGGACGGCTGGACCGATTCCCGCCTCATGGGCGAGTGGCTGCGCGCCTATGCCGGCGAGGCGCCGACCTCGACGCCACCGGTGTACGGCGACTACGTGCGCTGGCTGCAGCGCCAGGACGCCCGGGCGGCGCAGGATTTCTGGACCTCCGCGCTCGGCGCGCTCGACGGTCCCACGCTGCTGGCGGAGGCCGGCCACGCCGATCCCGCGCGCGAGGGCTTCGAGAAGATCTACACGCGGCTCGATCGCACGCGCACCGCCGCGCTGCAGCAGTTCGCGCAGCGCGAGCGCGTGACGCTCAACACCCTGGTCCAGGCCGCCTGGGCGCTGCTGCTGCAGCGCCATACCGGGCGCGACCATGTCGTGTTCGGGGCCACAGTGGCCGGGCGTCCTGACTCGCTGCCGGGTGCGCAGGAGATGATGGGGCTGTTCATCAACACCATCCCGGTGCCGGTCTCGCGGCGGCCGGGCCGCGCGGTCGGCGACTACCTGCGCGAGGTCCAGGATGTGAACCTGCGCCTGCGCGAATACGAGCATGCCGCGCTCGCCGACATCCAGCGCTGGACCGGCTCCGCGGGCCGCCCGCTGTTCGACAGCATCATCGTGTTCGAGAACGCGCCCATCGATCGCGCCATGCGCGAACTCGACCGCTACGGACCGCGATTCGGCGAGATCGCCGTGGGCGGGCTCACCGGCTACGCGATGGACCTGCAGGTGGTGGCCGACGACACGCTGGAGATCGAGTACTGCTACGGTCGCCGCGAATTCGGCGATGCCTTCGTGTTGGCGCTGCGCCGGCAGATGGAGCACCTGCTCGCGCAGATGAGCGCCGATGCGCGGCGGGCGGTCGGCGAGCTGTCCTGGCTCGACGAGGGCGAGCGCACCGCCATGTTCGCGCTCGGCCGCAACGAAGCGCCGGCCGATGCCACCGGCCACCTGCCGGTGCATCGCCTGATCGAGGCGCAGGCCGCGCGGCGCGGCGAGGCGATCGCGCTGCTGTGCGGCGAGGACGAACTGAGCTACGGTGCGCTCAACGCGCGCGCCAACCGGCTGGCGCACCACCTGATGGCGCGCGGCGTCGGTCCGGACACCCTGGTCGGGGTCGCGCTGGAGCGCTCCCTCGAAAGCATCGTGAGCCTGCTGGCGGTGCTCAAGGCCGGTGGCGCCTATGTGCCGCTCGATCCGGCCTACCCCCCGGACCGGCTGGCCTTCATGGTGCGCGACAGCGGCGTGGCGCTGCTGCTCACGCACCGCGCGGTGCTGCCGCGGCTCGCGGCGATGCCCGAGGTGCCGGGCGTGGCGCTGGCGGTGCTCGAGGAACTGAGCCTCGACGAGGCGGCCACGTACGATCCGCAGGCCCGGGTGCATGCCGACAGCCTGGCCTACGTGATCTACACCTCGGGCTCCACCGGCATGCCCAAGGGCGTGGCCGTCACGCACGGGCCGCTGTCGATGCACTGCCTGGCCACGGCCGCGATCTACGGCATGGGCCCGCATTCCTGCGAATTCCATTTCATGTCGTTCTCGTTCGACGGCGCGCACGAGCGCTGGCTCACGCCGCTGTGCGTGGGCGCGGGCCTCGCCTTGCGCGACAACGAGCTGTGGACCGCGGAGCAGACCTACCAGGCGCTGCACCGCTACGGCATCACCAACGCGGCCTTCCCGCCGGCCTACCTGGGCCAGATCGCGGACTGGGCGAGCCTGCGCGACGATGCGCCGCCCGTGGAGCTCTACGTCTTCGGCGGCGAGGCGATGCCGAAGGCGTCGTACGACAAGGTCTGTCGCACGCTCAAGCCACGCATCCTGATCAACGGCTACGGCCCCACCGAGACCGTGGTGACGCCGCTGATCTGGAAGAGCCGCGCCACCGATACCTTCGACTGCGCCTACGCACCGATCGGTCGGCCCGTGGGCGAACGCGCGGCGTACGTGCTGGATGCCGACATGCAGCCGGTGCCGCGCGGCGCGATCGGCGAGCTCTATATCGGCGGCTACGGCCTCGCGCGCGGCTACCTGGGACGCCGCGGCCTCACGGCCGAGCGTTTCGTGGCCGATCCCTTCGACGGCGCCGGCGGCCGCCTCTACCGTACCGGCGACCTGGTGCGCTGGATGGCCGACGGCAACATCGAATACATCGGCCGCGCCGACCACCAGGTGAAGGTGCGGGGTTTCCGCATCGAGCTCGGCGAGGTCGAGGCCCGGGTGCGCGAGGTGGCGGGCGTGCTCGACGCCGCGGTGGTGCCGCGCGAGAGTGCCTCGGGCCAGCAGCTGGTGGCCTACGTGGTGGCGGCCGCCGACGAAGCCGACGACGCGATGGTCCAGCGCATCCGCGGGCAGCTTGCCGAGCGGCTGCCGGAGTACATGGTGCCGGGACGCGTGATGGTGCTGCCGCGGCTGCCGCGGTTGATCAGCGGCAAGCTCGACCGCGCCGCGCTGCCGGAGCCGGCGGCCGAGGCCGACAGCGTCTTTCGCGCGCCGCGCAACGACACCGAGGCGCAACTGGCGGCGATCTGGCGGCAGGTGCTGGGCGTCGAACGCGTCGGCATCGCGGACAACTTCTTCGAAATGGGCGGCGATTCGATCCTGAGCCTGCAGGTGATCTCGCGCGTGCGCAATGCGAAGCTGGGTTTCGAGCTGCGCCTGCGCGACCTGATCCGCCACCAGACCATCGAGGCGCTGATGGCCGCGAGGGTCGACGGCGCCGCGCCCTCGGTCGCTGCCGCGCCGCGGATCGAGGCCGTGGGCACGCTGCCGCTGCTGCCGATCCAGCAATGGTTCTTCGCGCAGGAGATCCCCGAGCGCCATCACTTCAACCAGTCGATCCTGCTGCGCGTCGAGTCCTGGCTGGACGAGCCGCGCCTGCGGCGCGCGCTCGACCTGCTGCAGCGGGAGCACGATGCGCTGCGCATGCGCTATGTCCGCGAAGCGGACGGCTCGTGGCGGCAGTCCTATGCGATCCCGTCCGACGCGGCCGACGTGCTCCGGTGCTGCGAGATCGCCACGCTGCAGGACATCGAGCGCGAATCGGAGCGCACGCAGCGAAGCCTGGCACTGGCCGACGGCCCCGTGTGGCGGGTGGCATGCATGCGGCGTGCCGACGGCAGCGCGCGGCTGTTGATCGTGGTGCATCACCTGAACATCGATGGCGTTTCCTGGCGGGTGCTGCTCGAGGACCTGCAGTCGCTCTATGAGCAGCTCGCGCAACCGCAAGAGCCGCGGCTGCCGGCGAAGACGGCTGCCTACAAGGCCTGGGCGCTGCACCTGCAGGCGTGGGCGCGGTCGGAGGCGCTGGCGCTGCAACTGCCGTACTGGCAGCGGCAGCTGGCCGGGATCGAGGACCTGCCGCGCGACGATGCACGGGTCCCGGCCCGGTTCAGCGACCGCGCGGTGGCCTACGTGCAACTCGAGCGCGAGCTCACGCAGGACTTGCTGCGCGCCGCGCCCGCGGCCTATGGCACCGGCATCGACGACCTGCTGCTGACCGCGCTGTCGCGCACCGTGGCCGCCTGGACGCAAAGCCCCGAGACCTTGATCACGCTCGAGGGCCACGGGCGCGAGGGCGACGCGGCCGACCTCGATCTGAGTCGCACCGTGGGCTGGTTCACGAGCGCCTATCCGGTGCGCCTGCCGGGCGGCGACCTGCCGCTGGAGTCGTCGATCCGCGCGGTCTCGGCCGCGCTGCGAGCGGTGCCGGACAAGGGCGTGGGCTTCGGCGCGCTGCGCTACCTGCATGCCGACGAGGCGGTGCGGGGTGCGCTCGCGGCGGCCGAGCCGCGGATCACCTTCAACTACCTGGGGCAGTTCGATCAGAGCTTCGGCGAGGCGTCGATCTTCTCGCCCACCAGCGGCGAGTCAGCGGGCGCGGAGCGCGACGCGCGGGGCGCCTTGCCGAACTGGATCGAGATCATCGGCCAGGTGTTCGACGGCAGGCTCGCGGTCAGCTGGATCTACAGCCAGGCGATGTTCCGGCCCGAGACGATCGAGCGCCTGTCGCGGGACTATCGCGCGCAGCTCGAGGCGATCGTGCGGCATTGCGTGGCGCTGCAGCAGGCCGCGAGCGGCGCCGCCGCGATGGCGGCGGCATGAGCCGGAGGCCCCGCCGCGCGGCGGGGCTTCGATGAGAGGGCGGGGCCGGTGCGGACCGGGCCTGCCCCGAGGGCTCAGAACTTGTAGGTGGCCCTGAGCCACGCGCTGCGCGGCGCGCCCTGCGTGTAGCCGTTGTAGCCGCCCAGGCCGCTGTAGTAGCGCTTGTTGCCGACGTTCTCGATGTTGAGCGTGGCGCTCAACTGCTTCGTGAAGTCGTAGCGCGCCATCAGGCCCAGCAGCGTCAGCCCGCCCTGCGTGACGCGGCCGAGCTCGTAGGCTTCGTCGTAGTAGATGCGGCTCTGGTAGCTGAGGCTGCCGCCCACGGTGAGCTTGCTCCAGTCGCCGGGCAGGCGATAGGTGGTCGCGATGCGCAGCAGGCGGCGCGGCAGCGGCGTATTGAGCAGCTTGTCCTCGGCATCGCGCTTGGTGTGGTAGGTGTAGCCGCCCATGATCTGCCAGCCGCGCGCGATCTCGCCCGACACCGTCGCCTCGAAGCCCTTGCTGCGCGCGCCCTTGACGGCGCGCGATGGCGTGGAGCCATCGGGCAGCGGCTCGGCGCCGGGGATGTCCACGGCCAGGTTGTCTTCCTCCGAGCGGAACACGGCGAAGCTGGTGTTGAGCCTGCCGTCCATGTGCTCGCCCTTGATGCCGAGCTCGATGTTGTTGCCGCGCTTCGGATCGAGGACCCTGTTGTTCACGTCCTTCGCGGTATTGGGCTGGAAGATGTCGGTGTAGCTGGCGTACAGCGAGAACTCCTTGCTCACGTCGTAGACGAGGCCGACGTAGGGCGTGAAGACGCCGTTCTCCCTGACCCGCGGCGTATAGGTCGTGACGGGTTCGCTGCCGGTGGTGTCGGTGTCGTAGCCGCTGTTGCGATACCAGGTGACCCGGCCGCCGAGGATGACCGAGAGGCTGTCCGTCGGGCGCAGGCGGGTCGAGCCGTAGATGGCCGTCTCCTCGGTCTGCTCGCCGAAGTTCAGGATCGGATAGATGAACTGGGGCCGGGGCGCGGCCGACAGGTTGTAGAGCGTGACCGGTTCCCGGTCCGCGGTGTCCAGCACGGAGTTGTTCTTGTAGACCGAGTAGGTGTAGCGATTCACGTTGAGGCCGATGCTGGCCTGGTGCGTGCGGCCGAACAGTTCGAAGGGCCCGGTGGCGTAGACGTCGAAGGACTTGTTGCGGCCATGGGCCGGGTTGTCGCCTCGATCGAGCACGCCTTCCTGCGTGAACGGATCGAAGGTGGAGGGGTAGAGCCAGAGGTCGCCACCCGCGCGGTCGCGCTTGCTGTTCACCAGCGCGCCCTCGGCCTTGACGCGCCAGCCGTTGTCGAGCCGGTGCTCGAGGTTCACGAAGAAGCGGTCGCTGGTCATGTCCCAGTGGCTCCACGGCGTGCTGGAGTTGAAGGACACGGGCAGGCGCGTGCGCGTGCCGTCGCTGTAGAACAGCGGGGCCTGGCCGAAGTTGGCGCCCTTGATCGCATTCTTCTGGTACTCATAGCCGACCGCCAGCGTGGTGGTCGGGGCGAGGTCGACCTCGACGATGCCGAAGAAGACGCTGTTGCGCTGCTTCTTGTGGTCGGTGAAGCTGTCGCCGTCGGTGTGGGACGCCACGACGCGGCCGCGCACGGTGCCCGACTCGTTGAGCTTGCCGCCGAGATCGGCCTCGGTGTTGTAGCGGTTCCACGAGCCGAAGCCGCCGGCCACGTAGCCCGAGAACTCCGTGGTGGGCCGCTTGCGCACGAGGTTGATCGAGCCGCCGGGCGAGCCGACGCCGTTGAGCAGGCCCGCGGCGCCGCGGACGATCTCGACGCGGTCGTAGACGGCCGTGTTGATGATGCTCGTCTCGCCGGCCACGCTCGCATAGGCCAGGGTCGGGATGCCGTCGATCATCGGGCTCAGTGTGAAGCCGCGCGAGGTGTAGCTCACGCGCTCGTCGATCCGGTCGGCGACGATGCCGGGCGTCTGGCGCAGCACGTCGTTCAGCGTGACGAGGTTCTGGTCGTTGATCTGCTGGCGGGTGATTACGCTGACCGATTGGGGCGTTTCGCGAAGCGACAGGTCCATGCGCGTGCCGGCCCCGGTCACCCGCGTGGTGTAGGAGCCCGTGTTCTCGGTCGTTCCGTCGGCGCCCGGCGCGGCGGTCACGCTCACGGGCGGCAGGCTGCCGCGCTCGGCCGGTGCCGTCGACTGGCGCTGCACGGTCACTTGGGATTCGCCGCTGCGAACGGCGACCAGGCCGCTGCCGGCCAGCAGCCGTTCGAGCGCCTGCTGGACCGTGAGCCGGCCCGAGAGCGCGGGGGACTGGACGCCCGCCACCACGTCGCCGGCCGCGAAGAACTGCATGCCTGTCTGCCGCGAGAGTTCGTTGAGCGCGGAGGGCAGCGGCTGGGCCGCGACGCTGACATCGAACACCCTCGCGGCCTGTCCCGGCGTCTGCGCGGTGGCCAGACTGCTCCAGCTGAGAAAGGCGGTTCCGAGGGCTGCCGCGAGGGCGGCGCTCAGAAGATGTTGGCGAGGCGAAGAACGCATGGGTCGAGGCTCCAGGTCTGGTAAAGGCGAATGAATTCAGTTCGGGAACGCGGTCCGCGGGGACGCGGCGCCGCGCGCTTCTGAAAGCAAGACGTTTGAACTCGCCAGACGGAGACAGGAACTTTGGACCTGCCGTCTCTTTCCTGGCCGGGCGGTGTCAGCGCTGGCGCAGTTCGACGCTGCCGTCGGGGCGGGTGACGGCGGCAAGCGGCAGGATCGAGGGCAGGGCGGCCAGCAGGCCGATGGAATCGTTGCTGCGGAAGCGCCCGGACAGCCGCATGGCGTCGATGCGCGGTCCCGCGGTGACGATGGGCTGGGTGCGGTAGCTGTTGACGGCAGCCAGCGCGTCGCTCAAGGGGGTGTTGTCGAAGACCAGCCAGCCGTCGCGCCAGGCCGCGAGCGCCGTGGTGTCGGCCCTTCGCACGGGCGCCATGCTGCCGTCGCTGATTTCCACCAGTTCGCCGGCATGCAGATCCACGGCGTGTGCCTCGGCGCTGCCGTCCGGCCCCCGCAAGGGCCGCACCTGCACATGCCCGCGCTCGACGCCGATGAGCACGGGGCCGCCGCGATCGCGCACGGTGAACACCGTGCCGATCACTTCGATCGTTCCCTCCCGGGTACGGACCCGGAATGGCCGGTCGGCATCGCGGATCACCTCGAAGCGCACTTCGCCGCGGGTCATCTCCACAACCCGGCGCTGGCGGTAGAGCGTGACGTCGACAGCGCTCAGCGGCGCCAGGTCGAGCCGGCTGCCCGTCCTGCCGTCGATGCCGTCGGTGAGCGTCGCCTTCAACAGCTGGGCCGTCCGCGTCTGGAAGGCCGCATGGAAGACGGGTTGCTGCAGATACCAGTGCACGCCACGCCCACCGAGCAGCCCGACGCCGAGCAATCCCACGATGGACAACAGATGCTTGCGGCGCTGAGGCCGGCGCGTGTCCGCCGCGGCGGACGCGTTCGCCAGATCGGCCTTCGACGCCTCGAAATGCGTGCGCAGGTCATCGGCCATGCCGCCGAGCGCGTCCCACCGCTGCCGCGCCTCCAGCAGCGCCGCCGCATGCTCGGGCGACTTGCCGCGCCATTGGCTGAGCGCGAGGCGCGCATGCGCCGCCTGATCGGGCGCGATCTCGGCTTCCACGATCAGCGCCAGCGCCTTCTCGACCATGCGCTCGCGCGGAGCCCCCATCGCCATGCCGATGCTCACGAGAAGTCTTCGGCCAGCGACGCGTCGAAGCCCGCGTGGTTCCTCACGTACTGCGGCTCGATGAGCTCGGCGCGCAGTTCGGCGAACACCCGCGAGCAATCGATCGTGGCGCGAAGCAGGTGCTTGGCGACGGCCATCTCGGTGATGTCCAGGCGCTGGGCAATCTCCGCGCGCGTATGACCGTAGGCGCGAAACAGCAGGAAGACCTCGCGCCTGCGCGGTGGCAGCTTCTCCATCGTCTGGACCACGCGCGCGAGCACGCGCTGCTGGGCCAGGAGGAACTCGCTCGAGGGCGCCGCGCTCTGGGTCTCGACCACCGCGTGCGTGCCGATCCATTCCTGCGCTACCTTGCGGCGACGGGCCTCATCGATGCACAGGTTGCGCGCGACCCGGAACAGCAGGGCACGGGGCGACTCGATGCCACCGTTGCCGCTCGCCTCGTCCGACGTCGAATCGGCACGCGCCGCCCCGATGGACTTCATCGCGTGCGCGTACACCCGCTCGAAGCTCGACTGCGCGATGTCCGCCGCGTAGTGGGGATCCCTCAGGTCGCGAGTGAGCTGTCGGCGCAAGTCCGCATAGTGAGCTACAAGTTCCTGGACGAGGTCGCGCATCCGGCCGCCTTCTCGCAAGCATCGACGATGGGCCCCGGGAGCCCGGTCGCTGGTCTTGCCTTCGGGCTCGTCAGCTCCGGCTAGGAATGACGAGCCGGCGATACGGCAGCGCGCTGGGTCGATCCCGGGGATCTGTAATAAGAACGATTCTTATTAAGTGTATCACCGCGCGATGTCCAAAGCGTTAAATCACGGCGGCCGGCAGCGGCGTACGCCCTGAGGCATGCACCTGCTGCGCCGGTCGCGGATTCGCTTCCAGCAGTGCCTGCCCGATCTCGTCGGACCGGATGGCCGTGACCGACAGCAGCGTGTCGCTGAGCCCGTGGCTGGTTTCGCAGGCGCCTTGCAGGAAGATGCCCGGCTTCAGTTCCGGCGTGCCCTGCAGCCGGTAGTTGCGGTCGACCGTGAAGTCGCCCAGGTACGGCGCGAGCGGATCGAGCAGCGTCTTGTGGCCGTCGCGCTCGTACCCGGTGGCGAGGATCACGACGTCGTAGCCATGCTCGCCGCGCTGGTCGGTGTTGAGGTCGTGCAGCCACAGGTGGACGCCGTCCGCGGCCGCGCGCACCGCGGTCACCTCGTGGCGCCGCAAGAAGCCGTGGCGCGCCACGCCCGCGACGCGCTGCCGGTAGAACACGTTGAAGATCTGCTGGATCAGCTCCAGGTCCGGCGCCGCGTAGTTCGTGTGCCAGAACTCTTCCAGCAGCTCGGCGCGCTCGGGTTGCGAGCGGTTGAACACGAAGTCGGTGAAGTCGGCGTTGAAGATCTCGTTGACGAAGGGGCTGTCATCCGAGGGCTTGATCGAACGGGCGCGCATGATCAGGTCGACCGCGGGCTTGTTCGGATGGCTCTGCAGGTCCATGAAGATCTCGGCCGCGCTCTGGCCCGCGCCCACGATGGCGATGCGCTCGGCCTTCGGATGCCGTGCGATCGCCTCGAGGTAGCTGCTCGAATGGAACACGCGCTGGTCGTCCCTGAAGGGCTGGAAGCGCGCCGGGATCTTCGGCACGCCGCCCACGCTCACCACCAGGTTGCGCGCCAGCCGCTCGCGCACGCTGCCGTCGGCCTGGCGCGAGCGCACGCGTACCAGCTGCACCTCGCTGCCGCGCATCTCCGGCACCACCTCGAACACGCTCTCGCCGTAGGCGCAGCGATCCTCGAACTGCGCCGCGGCCCAGCCCAGGTAGTCGTTGAACTCGTGCCGGCTCGGGAAGAAGGTCTTGAGATTGACGAAGTCCTGCAGGCGCTGCTTCTCGTGCAGGTAGTTCAGGAAGGTAAAGCGGCTCGAGGGATTGCGCAGCGTCGCCAGGTCCTTGATGAACGAGATCTGCATGTGCGCGTTGTCGAGCAGCATGTTCTTGTGCCAGACGAAGCCCTGCTGCTTCTCGATGAACAGGGCATCCACGAACTGGCCGTGGTGGCGCTTCTCGTCGAGCGCGATCGCCAGCGCGATGTTGGACGGGCCGAAGCCGATGCCGATCAGGTCGTGGATTTGCATGGAATGTCCTTGAGGGGAGGTTCGGCGCGATCGGCCGAAGGTGGCGAGACGGTGGCGTCCCCCTGGGGAATCCAGAGGGCTTCGCCGAAGAAGCGTTCGCGCAGCAGCATGCCGAGCATCGCGCGCTTGTGCGGAAAGTCGAATTCCTTCACGTGGGCGTAGCCGCAGCGGCCCAGGCTCTTGATCATCTTGTGGTTGTCCGCGCGCGGCTCGATCACGATGCGCTGCGTGCGGCAGTCGTCGAGGAACAGGTAGTGCGACACCGAAGGCATCCAGGCCGTGAGGAAGGGCTTGCCGCGAAAACGCGCCTCGCCGATCAGCGCGTGCCAGCCGCGGTCGTGGTCGCCCGCGTCGTAGAAGGGCGCGATGCGGTCCTCCTTGGCCCAGTACACCTCGAAGTAGCCGAAGGCCTCGCCGTCGAGGCGCCCGATCAGCCCCGTCACGCGCGGGTCGGCCGCGATCGTCTCGAGGTAGGCGCGATGCCTGGCGAGCTCGCCCTGTTCTTCCCAGAAGTGCGCCACCACCGGATCGTTCATCCAGCGATGGAAGGCCGGCAGGTCGCGCTCGATGTCGACCGTGTCCAGCGACAGCGTCTGCGACAGCCAGGGGATGTGGCGTTGATAGACGGTGCCGGCCGGCTTGGCCGGCCGCAGCGGATGGCGGCGGCCCTGGCTCAGCGTGTAGCGCTGCGCGAAGGGCTCGCGCGGCCCGCGCTGCCACACGCGCGGCAGTTGCCAGAAGGCTTCGCGCGCCACGATCGCATCGGGGCCCGGCGGCAGGCTCGCCGCGCCGGCATCGACCAGGCGCGCGAGGCCTGCCGGGTTCGATGGCGCGAGCCGCAGGGACAGCGTGGCGCGTTGCGGATGGCGCACGAAGGCGGCTTCGATGGCGGCCAGCAGATGGGTCTGCGCGGGCTCGGCGTCGTGGCTGTTCGACCCGTCCAGGCGCAGCGTGCCGGCCTGCTCGTGCAGCAGCCAATGGCTGATCGGTCCCTGGCCGGCCTGCGGGCCGACCGTGAGCTTCGAGGTGTCGAGACGCACCTCGAGCGGATCGCCGTCGGGGTGCGCATGGAACACCCAGGCGCCGATCGCCGATGCCGGCACGGGTGCCGGTGCGGCTGCGGCGACGCGTGCGCGTCCGAATGCCTCGGCCAGCGTTTGCGCGATCGACGAGCGCAAGGTGTCGGCTTCCTCCACCACCTGGCTCAGGCGGGCGAAGTCGTGGACCATGCCTTCGTGCACCTGCACTTGCGTGCGCACGCCGGCCGCCTGCAGCCGCTCGGCGTAGGCCCGGCCTTCGTCGACCAGCGGGTCGTACTCGGCCAGCACGAGATGCGCGGGCGCGAGACCCGACAGGTCCTGCGCGGCGAGCGGGGCGAAGCGCCAGTCCGCGCGGTCGTCCTCGCTGCGCAGGTAGTGGCCGAACATCCATTGCAGCGTGCGCTGCTCGAGCAGGTGGCCGCTCGCGTAGCGCCGGTGCGAATCGCTGTCCTGGCGGATGCTGGTGCAGGGATAGAGCAACACCTGCAGCAGCGGCTGCGAGCGTCCGGCATCGCGCGCGGCCAGCGTCAGGGCCGTGGCGAGCGTGCCGCCGACGCTGTCGCCGGCGAAGGCCACGCGCGTGGGGTCCAGGCCGTGCGCGACGCCCTGCGCTGCGAGCCACAGGGCGGCATCCTCGGCGTCGTGGAAGGCGGTCGGGAACTTGTGCTCCGGCGCGAGCCGGTAGTCCACGGACAGCACCGCGCAGGGCGTGCGCTGCGCCAGCGCGCGGCACAGCGCGTCGTGCGAATCGAGTCCGCCGACGACGTAGCCGCCGCCATGGAAGTACAGCAGGGTCGGCAGCGGCGTGCCCGCATCGCCGCCCCGGTACAGCCGGGCACGCAGCGTCGCGCCGTCGCGGGCGCGAAAGCCGATGTCCTCGACCGGAAGCTCGGGCCCGACGCCGTCCAGCGCGAGGGTCGACTGGTCGTAGCTGGCGCGCGCCTGCGCGGGCTCCAGCTCGCACATCGGTGCGCGCCCATCCTCTTCGGCGAGGGCGGCCAGTTCGAGGAAGGCTTCGAGATCGGGATGCAGTGGCATGGGGGCGTCGCAGTCGCATCTATGAATGGATGCATATCCGCAAAAGACGCGCGGCCGGCCGGTTTGTTTAGCGTGCAGCCGCTCAGTTCCGTGTCTTGCGGAACTCCGGCGCCAGCGGACAGGCGGCGCAATAGCCTTCCTCGGGCAGCAGGTAGTAGAGGCAGCACTGCCGGTGCAATGTGATGGGTGCGGGCGCGCCGGCCTCCAGGCGCACGGCCCGGCGCGGTGGCGTGAACATCGGGTTGTCGTCGCAGCCCCAGAGTGGCTGGTGCAGCAGGTAATCCAGGTCCTGCGCGACGGCGGGAGCCTGGCCGCTCGCTGCCAGGCCCTGCTCGAGCACCGGTTCGAGGTAGCGCGCGGCATTGCCCCAGAGGATCTTGGGCGCGATCCGCGTCAAGCGGGTCAGCTGCAGGAACAGCGGCGCCAGATGCTCCTGGAGCAGTGCTGCATAGCGTTCGGCCGTGCCGGCGCCGTGCAGGGGCTGGCCTTCGTCGGTGATGTGAAAGCACTGCGGCACGGCACCTTCCGCGAACGTGAGCCACACCCGCGCGGGTGCCATCGGAAAGCCATGCTGCAGCAGGCTGGCCGCCGCCGCGACCGGGGGCAGCAGGGCGTTCAGATAGTGCAGGCTCCAGGCGGAGGCCACCGGACGCAGGTCGGCGCCGTGCACGCGCAGATGGCGGGCGTGCTGGCGCAGCAGCCCGGCCAGCAGGGCCGGATCGGCGATCAGGTCGGCCACCCGCACGGCGTCCGCGGGCACGCGTGGCGAGCAGGCCAGCGTTTCGCCGTAGGCCGCCCATTCGCCCTGGAATATCGGCGCCAGAAGCGAAATCATGGAAAGGGGCCGCGGGCCGTCGCGCAATGGCTCATCGATGGGAGACGGTTGGCGTGCCCAAAGGTTTAGCGCCACGAAACAGCCCGAGGAATCGAGGCACGAAGATGACAGCGGCTAAACATCCGCGGGCGAACCGCGTCTAACTGCCCATCCACACCCACCGAGGCGCCCTGACACGATGAGCTCCAGTCACCACGCTATTTCCGATCCGGCCTGCAAGGAGGCCTGGCAGCTCTTTCGCGAACTGCACGACGCCCCGTCGCTCGAGCGCGCACAGAGGCTGGTGTTGTGGCTCGGGCGCGATGCCAGGCATGTGCGCGCATTCGACGAAGCCCTGACGCTGTGGGCACTGGCGGGCGCGGCCCTGGTCGGTTCGGTGCCCGACGACGATCCGCGAGCCCCGTCGACGCTGCAGTAGGTACTAAACATCCGGGCCGCCGATCCGTCATACCGGCATGCAAGTACCTTCCTCCAGCGCCAAGGCGTCCGATCTGCTTCGGCTGTTGAAACCCTTCGTCCCCTGGATCGTGCTTTCCGCCGTGACCGGCATCGGAGCCGGCGTGGCCACCGTGGCGCTTCTGGCGACCATCAACGAGGTGCTGAGCCGGCCCGGCGGCATGGCCGGAGGGCTGCTGCTGACCTTCGTCGTGCTGTGCGTCATCGCGCTGATCGGGCGCGCGGCTTCCGACATCTCGAACAACATCGTGGGCCAGCGCCTGGTCGCGCAGGTGCGCAAGGATCTGGCGCTGAAGATCCTCGCGGCCCCGATCGATGCGCTGGAGCGTTATCGCATGCACCGCCTGATGCCCGTGCTGACGCAGGACGTGGACATGATCAGCGATGTGGCCTTCATGCTGGCCGCCACCATGATCTCGACGGCCATCGCGCTCGGCTGCCTGAGCTATCTGGCCTGGCTGTCGCTGCCGCTGTTCGGCCTGCTGGTGGTGGCGATGCTGATCGGCGTGGCCGTCCAGACCTGGGCCCATGCACGCGGCATCGCGGGCTTCTTCGAGTCGCGCGAGCAGGAGGAACTGCTGCACAAGGCCTACCGCGGCATCAGCGAGGGCGCCAAGGAACTGCGCATGCACCGCGCGCGGCGCTCCCGCGTGTACGAAGGGCAGATCGTGCGCACCGTCGACGCCATTCGCGACATCAACCACCGGGCGATCAACATCTTCGTGCTGGCCACTTCCTTCGGCTCCGCGCTGTTCTTCCTGCTGATCGCGATGATCCTCGGCTGGGCCGCGTGGCGCACCACCGAGCCCGCGGTGCTCAGCGGCTTCGTGCTCGTGCTGCTGTTCATCAAGGGGCCGATCGACCAGATCGTCGGCGCGCTGCCGCACGTGGGCCGCGCCAAGGTGGCCTTCGGCCGCATCGCCGACCTGTCGGCCCGCTTCGCCACGCCGGAGCCGCACCTGCATCTCGATTCGCCACCGACCTCGCCGCCGATGCGCGAGGCCATCGAGATGCGCGGCGTGCGCTACGCATTCGACACGCCCGAGGGCAGCGAGGCCTTCGTGCTCGGTCCGGTGGACCTGCGCATCGAGCGCGGCGAGATCGTCTTCATCGTCGGCGACAACGGCTCGGGCAAGACCACCCTCATCAAGCTGCTGCTCGGCCTCTATGCGCCGCAGCAGGGCGAGGTGGTGCTCGACGGCAAGGCCGTCACGCCCGAGACCCGCGACGACTACCGGCAGCTCTTCACCACCGTGTTCTCCGACTTCTACCTGTTCGAGGACCTGGTGGCCGGCGGCGAAGGAGGCCGGCAGACGCTGCCCGAGACCGCGCTGCCCTATCTGCAGCGCCTGGAGATCGCGCACAAGGTCTCGGTCAAGGACGGCGCCTTCACCACCACCGACCTGTCCACCGGCCAGCGCAAGCGGCTCGCGCTGGTGCATGCCTACCTCGAGGGCCGTCCGGTGCTGGTGTTCGACGAATGGGCCGCCGACCAGGACCCGACCTTCCGCCATCTCTTCTACACCGAGCTGCTGCCCGAGCTGCGCGCCAAGGGCCACCTGCTGGTGGTCATCTCGCACGACGACCGCTATTTCCACATCGCCGACCGCGTGATCACCATGAAGGCCGGCCGCATCGCGGAAGAGCGTGTGCGTGCACCGCAGAAGGCGGCCGCGTAGAAAGAGAGAGCCGCCACCCGGCCGTCTGCGGCCTGTGAAGGCATCGACCTTGCGCCGCGTGTGGCCGATTTCGGACCGTACAGAATACGCGCGAACTCCAAGAAGACAGCTCCGCTCGCGGCGTCCGCGCAAGCGCGAATGGCCCGCACGCTCCCTTTCCTCGACATGCGCAGAATCGTTTCCATCCTCCTCGTTCTCTTCCTGACTCTGGCGGCCGCGGGCTATCTCTGGGCGCGCCGGCCCGCGGGCGCGGTGGAGTCGTCGGTCGTGCGGCGCGGTGCCATCGAATCGAGCGTTACTGCTTTCGGCACGCTGCAGCCGCGGCGCTACGTGGATGTCGGCGCCCAGGTCTCGGGGCAGATCCTGCGGCTGCACGTCCAGCCTGGCGACGTGGTCGACAAGGGGCGGTTGCTGGTCGAGATCGATCCCAGCGTGCAGCGCGCCACGGTCGATGCGGGCCGGGCGTCGCTGGCCGGGTTGCGTGCCCAGTTGGCCGACCAGCGCGCGCAGCACCGGCTGGCCGGCCAGCAGCATGCGCGCCAGCGCCAGATGGCCGCCGACGGCGCCACCCGCGAAGAGGACGTGCAGAGCGCCGAGGCCGCGTTCGCCTCGGCGGCCGCGCGCATCGAGCACCTCGAAGCACAGATCGCGCAGACCCAGGCCACGCTGCAGGCCGACGAGGCGCGGCTCGGCTACACGCGCATCTTCGCGCCGATGGCGGGCACCGTGGTGTCGGTGACCGCGCGCGAGGGCCAGACCCTCAACGCCACCTACCAGACGCCCGACGTGCTGCGCATCGCCGACCTGTCGGCCATGACCGTGTGGTCCGAGGTGTCGGAGGCCGACGTGAGTCGCGTCAAGGCCGGCATGCCGGTCTATTTCACGACCCTGGGCAACAACCAGCGCCGCTGGCAGGGCAAGGTGCGCCAGGTGCTGCCGGCCCCGCCGTCGCCGACGGCCAAGACCGGCGGCAGCGACAGCACCGCCGCGGCCCCCGCGACGCCGAACAAGGTCGTTGTCTACACGGCGCTGTTCGACATCGACAACGCCGACGGCGAACTCATGCCGCAGATGACCGCGCAGGTCACTTTCGTCGAAGCCGCCGCCGCCGATGCGCTGATCGTGCCGGCCACGGCGCTCGTGCCGGTGGCGGATGCCGCGGATCGCTACGCCGTGCGCGTGCTGCGGCCCGATGGCAGCGTCGAGACGCGGCCCTTGCGCATCGGGGTGCGCAATCGCGTCTTCGCACAGGCCCTCGACGGCGTCGAAGCAGGCGAACGCATCGTGGCCGACGCGGCCTTCGGCAAGACCGCGAAGCCATGAGCGCAGCGCCGGGCCGCCCCCAGCAAGCTCGCGCCGCAGTGCGAAGCACGAAGGTGTTCCAGTGAGCGCAACGCCGGGCCCGGAGGCGGCGAACGCGCCGCCGCTGGTCGAGCTGCAGGACATCCGCAGGTCCTACGGGTTGCCGCAGCGCACGCCCGACGATCCCGCGCCCACGCCGGTGCTGCGCGGCATCTCGCTGAAGATCCACGCGGGCGAGTTCGTCGCCATCATGGGGGCGTCCGGTTCCGGCAAGTCCACGCTCATGAACATCCTCGGCTGCCTCGACCGGCCGAACGGCGGGCGCTACCTGTTCGAGGGGCGCGACGTCTCCGACCTCGATGCCGACGCGCTCGCGCGGATGCGCCGCGAGACCTTCGGCTTCGTGTTCCAGGGCTATCACCTGGTGCAGACCGAGTCGGCGCGCGAGAACGTCGAGATTCCCGCGCTCTATGCCGGCATGCCCGAGCACGAGCGCCGCGTGCGCGCCACCGCGCTGCTCGAACGGCTGGCGATGGGCGCCCGCCTCGACCATCGGCCGGGCCAGCTGTCGGGCGGCCAGCAGCAGCGCGTGGCCATCGCGCGCGCGCTGATGAACGGCGGCCGCGTCATCCTGGCCGACGAGCCCACCGGCGCGCTCGACAGCCAGAGCGGCGCGGAGGTGATGAAGCTGCTGCACGAACTCGCCGACGCGGGGCACACGGTGATCCTGATCACGCACGACCGGCAGGTCGCCGCGCAGGCCCGCCGCATCGTGGAGATCCGCGACGGCGAGATC
>NZ_JBZAYE010000899.1:0-2333 GCF_058244205.1 Variovorax sp. 20P10.2.4 | reverse complement strand
CAGCCGCCAGTTCCTCATGCCGCGGCTCGAGCTGTTCCGCAACATCTATCCCGACATCGACCTGGTGCTGCAGGTGTCGATCCCGCTGCTCGACGTGACCGCCGAGCCGGCCGACCTCGAGGTGCGCTACGGCGGCGGCAACTACGCCGACTGCGAGCACCGCCCGCTGCTCGAGGAACTGGTGGTGCCGGCCTGCAGCCCGAGCTACCTCAACGAGTTCGGCCCGTTCCACGGTTTCCGCACCGCGGCCGAGATCGCGGCCGCGCGGCTGATCCGCAGCCCGCTCGAGCCCTGGGGCACCTGGTTCGCGAGCTGCGGTATCGACCAGCCCGAGCCGCAGCTGGGCTCGCAGTTCAACGACCTGGGCCTGGTCTACGACGCGGCCGCCAGCGGCTTCGGCGTGGCGCTGGTGCGCCAGAAGATGGGCGCGGCCTGGTTCGAATCGGGCCGGCTGGTGGCGCTGTCGGAGCATGCCGTGCGCTCGCCGCACCGCCACACGCTCTGCTGGCAGCCGGGCGTGCTCGAGCGCTGGGAGTGCGCGGCCTTCGCCGACTGGCTGGTGCAGGCGCTGCGCTGAGCCCGCGCGGCGCGGCGCGGCGAAGATTCCTCAAGTCCGCCGCAAAAATCCTTCAACCCGGAGGCCGCGCATTTCCTTAGAGTGGGGGGCCGGCCCCCGCCAGGCATCCGCGGAAGAACACCGAGAAGAGACTTCGCCCATGAACGCGCCCCCGAGCGCGACGCAGCATGCGTCGCTCCAGAAGACAGAACGCCAGTCGCAGGTCGTGCGCGCGCTGCAGGCCCACCTGCCGGCGCATGCGCTGATCTGGCATGCCGAGGACACCACGCCCTACGAGTGCGACGGCCTCACGGCCTACCGCCAGCGGCCGCTGGTGGTGGCGCTGCCCGAGACCGAGGACCAGGTGGCGGCCGTGCTGCGCACCTGCCACGGGCTGGGCGTGCCGGTGGTGGCGCGCGGCTCGGGCACGGGGCTGTCGGGCGGCGCCATGCCGCACGAGATGGGCGTGACCTTGTCGCTCGCCAAGTTCAACCGCATCCTGAAGATCGACCCGGTCGCGCGCACCGCGCTCGTGCAGTGCGGCGTGCGCAACCTCGCCATCAGCGAGGCCGCCGCGCCCTACAACCTCTACTACGCGCCCGACCCCTCGAGTCAGATCGCCTGCTCGATCGGCGGCAACGTGGCCGAGAACTCGGGCGGCGTGCACTGCCTCAAGTACGGCCTCACGCTGCACAACGTGCTTAAGGTGCGCGGCTTCACGGCCGAGGGCGAGCCGGTGGCGTTCGGCAGCGAGGCGCTCGATGCCGCCGGCCTCGACCTGCTGGCGCTGGTGATCGGCAGCGAGGGCATGCTCGCCGTCACCACCGAGGTCACGGTGAAGCTGGTGCCCAAGCCGCAGCTGGCGCGCTGCATCATGGCCAGCTTCGACGACGTGCGCAAAGCCGGCGACGCGGTGGCCGCGGTGATCGCCGCGGGCATCATCCCCGCGGGGCTCGAGATGATGGACAAGCCCATGACCGCCGCCGTCGAGGACTTCGTGCACGCGGGCTACGACCTCGACGCGGCCGCCATCCTGCTGTGCGAATCCGACGGCACGCCCGAGGAAGTGGAAGAGGAGATCGGCCGCATGACGGCCGTGCTGCGCGGCTGCGGCGCCACCGCCATCGCGGTCAGCAACAGCGAGGACGAGCGCATGCGCTTCTGGAGCGGGCGCAAGAACGCCTTCCCGGCCTCGGGCCGCATCAGCCCCGACTACATGTGCCTCGACTCCACCATCCCGCGCAAGCGGTTGGCTGACATCCTGCTCGCGATCCAGGCGATGGAGCAGAAGTACGGCCTGCGCTGCTGCAACGTGTTCCACGCGGGCGACGGCAACCTGCATCCGCTGGTGCTGTTCGATGCCAACGACCCCGACGAGCTGCACCGCTGCGAGCTGTTCGGCGCCGACATCCTCGAGACCAGCGTCGCGATGGGCGGCACCGTCTCGGGCGAGCATGGCGTGGGCGTGGAGAAGCTCAACAGCATGTGCGTGCAGTTCACGGCCGCCGAGAACGAGCAGATGTTCGGCGTCAAGCGCGCCTTCGATCCCGAAGGCATGCTGAACCCCGGCAAGGTGATCCCCACGCTGCAGCGCTGCGCCGAGTACGGCAAGCAGGTGGTGCGCGGCGGCCGGCTGCCGCATCCCGAGCTGCCGAGGTTCTGATGAGCGGCATCGATCACGCATTGGGCCAGGCCGTCGAGCGCATCCGCGCCGCGGCCGCCGACGGCACCGTGCTGCGCATCCGCGGCGGCGGCAGCAAGGACTTCTACGGCGAGG
>NZ_JBZAYE010000898.1:0-2338 GCF_058244205.1 Variovorax sp. 20P10.2.4 | reverse complement strand
CGCTCGCGGCCAGGCGCAGCGGCAGGCCGGCCGCTGCGGTCGGCGGCGCGACGAAGGCCACGGTGGGCGGCAGCGTGTCGGCCGGCGGGTTGACCATCACGTTGGCCGAGGCCAGCGCCGTGTTGCCGGCCGCGTCCATCGCGATCACGCGGATGGTCTGCATGCCGGGCGCGGTCGGCGTCCAGCTGCAGGTGTAGGGCGGGGCGGTGAAGCTGCAGATCGGCAGGCTCTGCGCGCCCATCACCTTGAGGCCCCACACGCCCACGTTGTCGACCGCCACCGGCGCCAGCGTCACCGGCTGGCCCACGGTGGCCATGGCCGGCGCGGCCAGCGAGACCACCGGCTTGTGCTCGTCGGGCAGGCCCAGCGGCAGGTCGATGGAGAACATGGCCTGGCCGCGCACCGCCTTCTGCTCGAAGGCATCGAAGATGGTGAACCAGCTCGCGCCCGGCGCGCGGCCCGGTGCCTGCGCCTTCACCAGCAGGTTGGTCTTGCCGACCGCGAAGCAGGTGAAGCCGCAGCGCCAGTCGAAGACGAAGCGCCCGCCCGCGTCCGACACGCCCTGCGCGATCGGCTCCAGCGGCTTGCCCGCGCCCGGATCGCGCCATACCCAGACCTGCGCGCCGGGCAGCGCCGCGCCGCCTTCGCGCTCGCTCACGCGCACCTGGGTGGCGGTGGTGCCGGCCATGAACTTCGAGCTGCCGAGCTTGGGCCAGTTGCTCCAGTCGGTGTCGAGGTTGGCCTTCGTGCCCTCGGTGAAGCGGATCATCTCGAGCGTGGCCACGCGGTTGGCCGCGGGGTCGAAACGCTCCTCGAACACCGTGCCCAGCAGCGGATCGAGCCGCCAGTGCTGGCGCGGCCACCAGTAGCGGTCGGCGGGCCTGGTGAGGTCGAGGTCGGCCTTGGGCGCGACGTCGGTAGTGTCGGCCACCGCGATCGCGTTGTAGTACTCGCCCGAGCCGGCGCCGAAGACGTGCTCGAGCTCGTGCAGCAGGGTCTTGAGCTGGCGCCCGAGGTAGTCCTTCTCGGTCGACTCGACGGCGCCGGGCGCGATGGCGCGCGACAGTCGCAGCGGGTCGTGGATCGCGGTCCAGTTGAGGTTCCAGGTCGCGCCGCGCGCCGGAAAGGTCCAGCTCATCGTCAGGCCGCCATGGCTGTAGCCGCGCGTCGACTTGTTGATGCAGACCGCGATCTCGCCGTTGACCAGGCCGTTGAGGCTGCACTGCGGTGCCTGGGCCGGCGCGATCCATTGCAGGTCGGCGGCGGGATCGAAGCCGAAGCCGCGCACCGATTCGCGCGTGAAGACGGTGTTCACGTCGGCCACGTACTGCGCGAGCCGGCGGCCGGCCTCGGCGCCGCCGATGTCGGCCGCGAGCTGCGGATCGACGAAGAACTTCAGGCGGTGGACGCTGGCGGTGCCACGGCCGATCTCGTCGAGCACGACCGCGCCCGAGGGCGATGCGACCAGCAGGGCCACCGCCCCCAGCAGGGCGGCGCACAGCCGGCGTACGCCGGCTTGCAGCGAGGAGAAGGCTCGCATCGATCTTCCCCGCGGCGGGGGCGCAAAGCGCGAACGGTCGGCGCCGGGAGCCGGCCGTTCGCCGTGCGCGACCCCCGTCGGGCGGCCCTGCGATGCAGGGGGTGCCGGGAGTGCCGATCGGGCCGCGCCTCAGGGGCGCGCGGACAAAACCCATCCGTCAACTACCGAAACCGGTAGTAATTCTAGATGGATTGTGTGTTTGTGTTTCAAACGTTGTTGCAATGTATCAAATTGGCGGCCCCGATGCCGCCGCGGCGACCGCTTGCTCGGGCGGCGCGCTGCCCAGCGCCTTGCAGACCGCGACCCAGTCCACGGCCAGCCGGCTGCGGCTCTGGGCCCGGTCGCGCTGGGCCTGCAGCAGGGTGCGGCGGGCATCGAGCGCCACGCCGAAATCGGTGAGACCGCCTGCGTAGCGCGCCTGCGCGAGCGCCAGCGCATCGGCACTCTCGCGCTCGCGCTCGGCCAGCTCGGCCTGGCGGCGGCGTTCGGCCGCATAGGCGCTGAGCGCTCCATCGATCTCGTGCCAGGCCTTGAGTACCGTCTGCTGGAAGGCGACCGCCGCTTCCTGCTGCTGCAGCTCGCGCAGGGTCACGGTGCTGCGGCGCCTTCCCATGTCGAAGATCGGCAGGCTCAGCGTGGGGCCGACCTGCCACTGCCGGCTGCCCCAGTCGCCGAAGCGCTCGTGGCCCACCGATTCGTTGCCGAAGCTCGCGCCCAGCGTCACGCGCGGATAGAGCTCGGCCACCGCCACGCCCACGCGCGCGGTGGCCGCATGCAGCTGCGCCTCGGCGGCGGCGA
>NZ_JBZAYE010000897.1:0-2345 GCF_058244205.1 Variovorax sp. 20P10.2.4 | reverse complement strand
GGCCTTGAGGCCGAAGGCGATGTTCTCGCTGACCGTGAGGTGCGGGAACAGCGCATAGCTCTGGAACACCACGCCGATGTTGCGCTGGTGCGCGGGCAGCGCGGTCACGTCGCTGCCGCCCACGCGCACCGTGCCGGCGTCGCAGGCCGCGAGCCCGGCGACGATGCGCAGCAGCGTGGTCTTGCCGCAACCCGAGGGGCCGAGCAGCGACACGAATTCGCCGGAACCCACCTGCAGGTCCAGCCCGTCCACGACCGTCTGCGCGCCGTAGCGCTTGACGATCCCGTTCAGTTCGAGGGTGCTCATGAGATGCGCCTCACAGCGCCATCTCGCGGTCCCAGCGCTCGACCCAGGCCTTGCGGTTCTCGGCGATGTAGGCCCAGTCGGGAATGAACACCTCGCCCTTGGGCAGGCCGGCCGGCGCGGCCACGCCGGTGTTGGTGGGCATCGCGAGCGAGATCTCGGCGATCTGCTGCTGCCAGGCGCCGAGCATCGCCTCGACGAAGGCATTGGCGAGGTCGGCCTGCGGGCCGCCCCGGACCTTGGCGATGCCGGTCGGCATGGCCATGCCGCCTTCCTTCGGCAGCACGAAGTCGATCGGCGCGCCCTTGGCCTTGCGGTCGAAGGCGTTGAATCCGATCATGCCCGCGATGGCCGTGGCCTCGCCCTGCTCGAGCAGGTTCAGCGCCTGCGGCAGCTGGGTGTAGACGGTCAGCAGGTTGGGCTTGAGCGCCTTGAGCTTGCGGAACGCCGCCTCGGGCTGGTACTGCGCATCCTTCATCGGCTTGCCGGTCTCGAGCGCGGCCGCCAGCAGGAACATCGACAGGCCCTCGGTGTTCTGCAGCGAGGGGATCACGACCTTGCCCTTGTTGGCCGGCTCCCACAGCGCCGCGTACGAGGGCATTTGCTTGAGCTTGCCCGTGTTGACCGCCACGCCGGTGGTCGACTGCATGTAGTTGGCCCACATGCCGTCCATGTGGACCGTGCCGGGCTTGAGCTTCGCGAGGCTCGGGATGTCCTTGGCGGTGAGCGGCTCCAGCACGCCTTCCTTGACGGCCGGGATCATCACCGGGTCGTCCATCAGCACCACCGACATGTACTGGCGGCCCTTGTTGTTGACCATCTTCTCGAGGTTCACGAGCGAGCGCGTGCCCTCGAAGATCACCTTGCAGCCGGTCTGCTTCTCGAACACCGGGATCAGCGGATCGAGGAAGGCCTTGTGGCTGCCCGCGCCGCCGACCACGAGTTCGCGGCCCTTGCCCTGGGCGCGCACCCAGGCCGGCGCGGCCAGCGTGGAGGCGGCGAGGAGTCCCTGCCCGAAGGCGCGGCGCGAGAGGCCGGATGCTGAGCGATTCATCTGCATGTCCTTGGGGGGCGATGCCCCAAATGGGTGGATGGAAGGCCGTGGCAGCCGCCAGTCAGCCCAACAATTGTGCGCTCTTCAAAAGAAATTGTGCACAATCCATGCAGGAAGCCAAATCCGTGCCAACCCGCAGGCGCGGGGTGTCGCGGAAAAAAGGAAGGCGCTACGCGCGCAGCCGGCGCGCCGGTTCGGCCTCGTGCAGGTAGGCCGTGAAGGTGTCGCGCGGCGACGAGCCCGTGTGGCGCGTGAGGATCTGCCCGACCTCGCCGCGGTGGTAGCCGCCATGCGCGATCACGTGGCCCAGCATCTCCTCGCGCGACATGCGGCCGGCCGAGCCGTCGGTGAAGTCGAAGGCGAGGGGGGCCGCCAGGTCGTCGTCGCCGATCGCCTGCACGTGCGCGACGAACCAGCGGTCGTTGTCGCGCACCGCCTGCAGCAGGTGCCCGGGCGCGAGCCGCTGGGGCGAATGGGTGCCGGTGTAGGCATGGGGCCGGCCCTCGAGGTGGGCCCTGAAGATGCCGTCGACCGCATGGGCATGGTCGAGCGTGGCCCAGGCCGCCTCGAGGTCGTCCTCGGGCAGCCGGCCCCGCGCGGCCAGCAGGCCGGCGAACAGGCTCTCGTCGGCCCAGGCCTTGTAGCGGAACATCGAGGTCAGCAGCGTGCGTGCGCTCATCGGGGGTCTCCTGGCGAAGCGCCGCGGCGCGGCGCGCTTCGGGGCACGATGATCCCCGGCGCCCCTGGCGCGGTCCAATGAAATGCAACCGGCCCACTGATAAGAGCCCCGCATCAATGCAGGGCCTGGCCGGGCGGCCGATTGCGCGGGCGCGGCTTCATGGGCACGATGCTTGCGGATGCGTCGGCGTACGGCCGATCCGCATCCTCCACCTCCAAGGCAGCGCCGATGTCCTTCCTGTGGCCCGGTTACCTCTGGTTCCTGCTGGCGCTCGCGCCGCTGCCGCTGGCCTATGCCTGGCTGCTGCGG
>NZ_JBZAYE010000896.1:0-2347 GCF_058244205.1 Variovorax sp. 20P10.2.4 | reverse complement strand
CAGGCCGGGCGCGCCGCGGCCGCCAACATCCTGCGCCGCATCGCCGGCCAGCCCACGCAGGCCTTCCGCTACCGCGACTACGGCAACCTCGCGACCATCGGCCGCAACTCGGCCGTGGTCGACCTCGGCACGCCCTTCGGCCCGCTGCGCTTCAGCGGCCGGCTCGCGTGGCTGTTCTGGCTGTTCGCGCACGCGTACTTCCTGATCGGCTTCCGCAACCGCATCGTGGTGATGATGGACTGGGCCGGCGCCTACTGGAGCTTCCAGCGCAATGCGCGCGTGGTGGCCGACGTGAACGGCCGCAGCGAGTCCTGAGCCGCGTCGCCGCAGGAGGTCCGCCATGTCGCTGCTGCCCTGGATCGCGCTGCACGCCTTCACCGCGCTGTTCTGGCTCTGGATCCTGCGCTGGGGCGGCGCGCACTGGCTCGAGGGCACCTTCGCCTCGGGCTTCCTGGTGAGCATCTTCGCGCCGCGCTGGAGCGAGGAAGGCCTGCGCATGTGCGCGCTGCTGATGCTGATCGTCTGCGGCCTCAGCTTCGTGCTCGGGCTGTTCATGCCCGAGCTGCGCTGCTGGTACGGCGGCGCCTGCTGAGCGCCGCCGTCCGCTCTCGGCTACAGGCGCTCAGGTCCCGACCACGCCGCCATCGTTCTTCGTGATCGCCACCGTCGCCGAGCGCGGGCGGCCCGCGCCGTCGGGCCACTTCGACACCGCGAGCGGGCGATCGGGATCGCTGCGCTCGTTGGCCGGTTCGCCCGGGTGCTGGATGTTGATGAACAGCGTGCGCAGGTCGGGCGTGGCCGTGAGGCCGGTGATCTCGCAGCCGGCCGGGCCGAGCAGGAAGCGGCGGATCTCGCCCTGGGTCGGGTCGCAGGCCAGCATCTGGTTGTTCGGCAGGTTGGTGTAGTCGCCCTTGCCGAGCGTGGAGGTCGAGACGTCGGTCTGGATCCACAGCACGCCGCGCGCATCGACCATCAGGCCGTCGGGGCTGCCGAAGGCATCGCCCTTGACGTTGCCCTGCGCTTCCCAGCGCGACTGCTTCGGGTCGCCCGCGAGCACCAGGTGGTTCCACGCGAACTTGGTGCCGTCGAGGTCGCCCTGCTCCTTCCAGCGGATGATCTGGCCCATGGTGTTGTTGGAGCGCGGGTTGGCCGCGTCCATGAACGGCTGGCCGGCACCGCCGCGGTTGCTGTTGTTGGTCAGCGTGCAGTAGACCTCCTTGGTCAGCGGATCGACGGTGGTCCACTCCGGGCGGTCCATCTTGGTCGCGCCCAGCAGGTCGCTGGCCTGGCGCGACTTGATCAGCACGTCGCCCTGGCTCGCGAAGCCCTTGTCGGCCACGAGCCCGTTCTGGCCCTGCACGAGCGGCAGCCATTCGCCGCTGCCGTCGACGTCGAAGCGCGCCACGTAGAGCGTGCCGTGGTCGAGCAGCTCACGGTTGGCGGCCGCGCCGCCGGGCCTCACCGCGTCGCGGCTCACGAACTTGTAGATGTATTCGAAGCGCGAGTCCTCGCCCATGTAGACCACGGCCCGGCCGTCGGCGGTCAGCGCGGTGGCCGCGCCCTCGTGCGCGGCGCGGCCCATCGCGGTGCGCTTGCGCGGCGTGGAGGCCGGGTCCTGCGGATCGATCTCCACCACCCAGCCGTAGCGGTTGGGTTCGTTCGGGTTCTTCGTCACGTCGAAGCGCGGCTCGTGCTCGTGCCAGCGGTACTTGGCGCCGTTGCCCTTGCGGATGCCCCAGCGCTTCTGGTGCGCGTCGGGCGACTCGGGGCCCTCGAAGTAGTCGGCGAAGTTCTCCTCGCAGGTCAGGTAGGTGCCCCAGGGCGTCTGGCCGTTCGAGCAGTTGTTGTAGGTGCCCAGCACCTGCGTGCCGCTCGGATCGGCGGCCGTGCGCAGCATCGGATGGCCGGCGGCCGGGCCGCTCAGCGTCATCGGCGTGAGCGCGGTGACGCGGCGCGCGAAACGCGAGGGCAGCACCTGCGACCACTTCGCGCCGTCGCGCTGCAGCTCGATCACCGACACGCCGTGCGCGTTCATCGACTTGCGCACCTTTTCGGGCGTCCAGGTCTTCATGCCGTCGGTGTGCAGCAGGCCGTCGTCGACGTACTCGTGGTTGAGCACCAGCAGGCCGCGGTTCGAGCCCTCGATCGGGAAGAAGGCCATGCCGTCGTGGTGCATGCCGGCCTGCAGCGCCTGGTCGTCGGCCGAGTTGGAGCCGTCGGTCCTGAAGGCGGGCATGCTGCCGGCCACGCCGGTCGGATCGCCCCAGCGGTAGAGCACCTGCGCGCTGTAGCCCTCGGGCACCACCACCTGGTCGACCGCGGCCATCGCGATGCCCTTGAAGCCGAT
>NZ_JBZAYE010000895.1:0-2349 GCF_058244205.1 Variovorax sp. 20P10.2.4 | reverse complement strand
ACCTTCACGGCCCTGGCCGCAGCGGCCGGCGACACGGTCGACAACGCCACCACCAGCCGCTGGGCCGGCGTGCTCGGCGGCGCGGCCTACCGCGTGGAGGTGCCGGCCAACTGGAACGGCAAGCTCGTGATGTACGCGCATGGCTATGCCGGCGAAGGCAACGTGCTCGCGGTCAGCAACCCCTCGATCCGCCGCTACCTGATCCAGAACGGCTATGCCTGGGCCGCCTCGAGCTACAGCAAGAACTTCTACGACGTGCGCGTGGGCGTGGAGGACACCAACGCGCTGGCGCTGGAGTTCAACAAGATCGCCAAGGCCAACGGCCGCGAGCTCGCCGCGCCCTCGAAGATCTACATCACCGGCCACTCGATGGGCGGCCACATCACGGCCGCGGCGATCGAGGACGAGGCCTATGCCACGGCCAACCACAAGGTGCGCTACAACGGCGCGGTGCCGATGTGCGGCGTGGTCGGCGACACCGAGCTGTTCGACTACTTCGCGGGCGCGCAGGTCACGGCGCAGGCGCTGGCGGGACTGCCGAAGTACCCGACGGTGAACTGGTCGGACATCGCGGCGCAGGTGACGGGCACGCTGTTCACCGACTTCACGGTCTCGCCGATCCCCAACATCACCACCACGCCCACCGGCACCAAGTACGCCTCGGTGATCGAGAACCTCACCGGCGGGCCCCGTCCGATGTTCGACCTCGGCTTCAAGTCGGGCGGTTCCTTCGCCTTCGTGTGGGGTGTGCTCGGCAGCGACGGCACGGTCAACGGCATCCTCAACAAGAGCACGCTCGACACCAACCGCTTCACCTACACCATCGAAGGCGACGCGGCCGGCTCGACGGCGCTCAACGGCTCGGTGCTCAAGCTCACCGCCGTGCCCGATGCCAACCGCCTGCGCCGCGACGGGCTGCGCTGGATTCCCAAGGCCAATGGCGAGTTCAAGATCCCGGTGGTCACCCTGCACACGCTCGGCGACCTCTACGTGCCCTTCAGCATGGAGCAGATCTACAACAAGCGCGTGGCGGCCAAGGGCAACAGCGGCTGGCTGGTGCAGCGCGCGGTGCGCGGCATCACCCATTGCGACTTCACGCAGGCCGAGCAGGTCGAGGCCTTCGACGCGATGATCAAGTGGGAACGCGACGGCGTGAAGCCCGCGGGCGACGACGTGGTGACCGCGGCGACGGTGGCCGATCCGGCCTATGGCTGCAAGTTCACCCGTCCGCTCGGCGCGGTGGACGAGACGAGCATCGCCTCGCGCACCGTGGCGGCCGGCATGCATCCCTGCCCGCCCTGAGCGGCAAGGAACGGGAACCGCCTTCGCGGGCGGTTCCCGCCCGCCTTCAGCGCTTCTGCGCGCTGTAGGCCTTCACCACCGGCACCGCGGTCGCGGCGCTGTCGACGAACAGCCCGTCGATCCCGGCATCGAGGAAAGCGGTGATCTCCGCCGCCGTGTCGCCATGCACGGTGCCGTCGGCCTTCGGCTCCTTCTTGAGGCTGTCGGGCAGGAAGGCGTTCTCGGGCCGGACCGTGTAGATGTGGACGAACAGCTTTTTGTCGTGCGCATCCTTCACCAGCGTGGTGGGCGTGCCCAGCTTGCCGGCCACCACCGGGATCACGCGCGACTTGTCGGGACCGATGCCCTGCGCATAGGTCGCGATCTCGGCCAGGCCCTCGGGCTTCACGAGGTCGGCATAGGTGCGCTTGTCGCCGAGCGCCACCAGGTCGTAGGGCGCGCCCGAGCCGCCGATCAGCTGGACGATCTTCACCGTGCTGCGCAGGCGCACGTCCTTCAGGTTGCCGGTCTCGAAGGACTGCACGAACACCGGCGCATCGGCCTTGTTCAGGCCGTGCTTCTGCAGCGTGTCGAGCAGCTTGTTCTCGAGCGGCAGGCCGATCGAACGGAAATAGGTCGGGTGCTTGGTCTCGGGATAGATGCCGATGGTGCGGCCCTTGGCCTGCGACTGCGCCTTCGCGAGCTCGATCACCTCGTCGAGCGTGGGCACCTGGAACAGGTCGTTGTACGAGATGTTGGCCGGGCGCTGTGCCGGAATGCGCTCGCGCGCGCGCAGCTCCTTGAGCTCGGCCAGCGTGAAGTCCTCGGTGAACCAGCCGATGACCTGGCGGCCGTCGATGGTCTTGGTGGTCTTGCGGCTCGCGAACTTCGGCACGTCCATCACGTTGGTGGTGGCCTCGAGCACCTTGCCGCTGGCGTCGACGATGGCGATCGCGTTCTCGTGGCGCGCCACCAGCTCGCCGTCCTTGGTCGGCACGAGGTCGGGTTCGATGAAGTCGGCGCCGTCGTCGATGGCCTGCTGGTACGAGGCCAGCGTGTGTTCGGGCC
>NZ_JBZAYE010000894.1:0-2363 GCF_058244205.1 Variovorax sp. 20P10.2.4 | reverse complement strand
GCGGCGCGCGATGGGGGCGTCGGGTGCCTCGGCGCCGCCGGGCCAGCCCGCGCAGCCGGCGATGAGGGTGCTGCCGAGAAGAGCAAGCAGGAGGGAGGAGACGGGCCGGTGCGCGAAAGACATCGCGCCATACTACGCAACGGCGCCGCGCGCGCTGCCGTCCTTTGCCCCTACCGCCTGTCCGTCCGTTCCGCGTGTCCCTTTCCTTCCCGGTCCGCGTGCTGGCCACGCTGCTGCTCGCCTTCGTGGCGGCCCAGATCTGCCTCGCGCTCCACACCCCGCTGCCCTGGATGATCGGCCCGCTGCTGGCGGTGTCGCTGGCCTCGATCGCCGGCGCGCCCATGGCCAGCCACGTGCCGCTGCGCAATGCCGGGCAGTGGACCATCGGCACCGCGCTGGGCCTGTACTTCACGCCGCACGTGGTCGCGCTGGTGGCCAGCGTCTGGTGGGCGATCGTGCTCGCGATCGCCTGGGCGCTGCTGCTGGGCTGGGGCTTCGGACGCTGGCTCTACGGCCTGCATGCGCCGCGCATGCCCCAGGTGCCCGAGCGTTCCATGAGAGCCACGACTTACTTCGCGGGCGCGATCGGCGGCGCCTCGGAGATGACGCTGCTGGCCGAGGCCAAGGGCGCGCGCACCGACCTGGTGGCCGCGGCCCACAGCCTGCGCGTGCTGATCGTCACGGTGACGATCCCGTTCGCGATGCAGTGGAGCGGGCTGCACGGCCTG
The DNA here is from genome assembly GCF_058244205.1 of Variovorax sp. 20P10.2.4. NCBI lineage: Bacteria > Pseudomonadati > Pseudomonadota > Betaproteobacteria > Burkholderiales > Comamonadaceae > Variovorax > Variovorax sp. 20P10.2.4. The sequence continues at coordinate 1,635 of NZ_JBZAYE010000894.1, read as the reverse complement.
GAGATCAGCCCGCCGAGCGCACGCGAGGTGAACCCCGGCGGCCTCGCGCTGCTGGCGGTGGCCACCGGCGCGGGCGGTTTGGCGATGCGCGCGCTGGGCCGCACCAACCCATGGTTCATGGGGGCGCTGCTGGTCGCGATGGGTTTCACCGTCGCCGGGTTGTCGCTGTCGGCTGTGCCCGGCTGGATGTCGAATGCCGCGCAATTGGTGATCGCCGTCAGCCTGGGCGTTCGCTTCAGCCGCGAGTTCCTGCACACCGCGCCGCGCTGGCTCGGCTCGGTGACGCTCGGCACGCTGGCCATGCTCGTGGTGTGCGCCGGCGTGGCCTGGCTGCTGGCCTGGGCCACGGGCTTGCACCCGGCGACCATGATCCTCGGCACCTCGCCGGGCGGCATCGCCGAGATGTCGATCACGGCCAAGGTGCTGCAGCTCGGGGTGCCGGTGGTGACGGCGTTCCAGGTCTGCCGGCTGGTGGCGGTGCTGCTGCTGGTGGGCCCGATGTTTCGCTGGATCTACCGGTAGCCGCCAAAGAAAAAGCGCCCCGCGGGGCGCTTCGTTATTGGCGCGAGGCTCTGGCTCAGTGCACCAGAAGCGGTGTCTGCGCCAGTTCGGCATAGCCCTCGAGCGTGTCCTCGACCTCTTCCTGGGTCGGGGTGTTGAGCTGCCAGGCCGCGATCTGCTGGCGGAACAGCTCGGCCCAGGAACCGTCGAGGTAGAGCTCCTTGCCGGAGCGCTTGTCGACGATCTCGAAACCGTGGCGCTCGAGCACCGGCACGTTGGGTTCGGCCGGAACTTCGCCTTCGTTCGGCTGCACGTGCACGACGACGAAGGAATCCGAGTCGTAAAGCATGTTCATGGCGGGGCCTGTGAGGATGTCGAGGGCGTTCATGAGGGTTACATAGCAATCAACGCGCCAGTTTCAAGATGGGTTGTCGTGTTGCCATTAAAACGTTTGGATGCGTGCTTTTTCGCATCAACCGGCCGATGCGGCGGGTAGGGGTTTGCGCAATTGGGCGTCGGCGAAGTCGCCGTTCGGCTCGGTCTGGCGGATCCGCACCGGCAGGTAGCCGTAGGCCGGGGCCAGCCAGAGCTCGACTTTGCGGTCGAAAGGCTTGCGCGGATCGCGCGTGAGCTTGCGCGCCAGGTACTCGCCGGCCGGCAGGCTCAGCTTCTCCTCGTCGCCGACCACGAACACCCAGACGTCGGCATCGCGCGCGCCCACGGTCTGGATCGCGATCCGGGTGCCGGCCGGGTAGCGCTCGGGGCTGGCCGCCAGCAGGCCGCCGAGCTGCATCATGACGCTCATGCGGTCCTGGGCGCCGGGCTGGAGCGGCACGGGCGGCGTGTTGTTGCTGAACACCACCTCGCCGCGGTCGCGCGCGAAATGCGAGGCCACCTCGGCCTTGCGGCTCTCGGAATAGCGCTCGGGCTCCAGGCCCGACAGGCCGATCTGGCCGGTGCTGCGCCAGTTCAGCAGGGTGAAGAAGACGGCCTTGAGCGTGAGCCGGCCGTCGTAGCGGGTGCCGTCGTGCAGCCACACCAGCTCGCCGAACACGCCGCGCTGCGGCGAGGCGCCGATCTGGCCCGTGGCCTCGAAATCCAGCGTGACCGAGCCCGGGATGCGCAGCGACTGGG
>NZ_JBZAYE010000893.1:0-2364 GCF_058244205.1 Variovorax sp. 20P10.2.4 | reverse complement strand
CGCGCAGGAGGGCGACGCCTGCGGGCGCTGCGGCACGCACCTGCACACGCGCAAGCCGCAGAGCCTCACGCGCACCTGGGCCTTCCTGATCGCGGCCTGCATCATGTACATCCCGGCCAACCTGCTGCCGGTGATGATCACGCGCACGCTGTTCGGCGCGCAGTACGACACCATCCTCAGCGGGGTGATCTATTTCTGGGTCTCGGGCGCCTACGGGCTCGCGGCCATCGTCTTCATCGCGAGCTTCCTGGTGCCGCTGTTCAAGCTGGCGGTGCTGTTCCTGCTCGTGGTGATGGCTCAGCGCGGCAGCACCTGGCGGCAGCACGAGCGGGCCAAGCTCTATCACATCATCGAGATCATCGGCCGCTGGTCGATGCTCGACGTGTTCGTGGTGTCGCTCCTGACCGGGCTGGTGCAGATCCAGGGCTTCGCGGTGATCACCGCGGGCGTGGGCATCGCGGCCTTCGGCTCGGTGGTGGTGCTGACCATGCTGGCCTCGCTGAGCTTCGATCCGAAGCTCACCTGGGACAGCAAGCAGGCACAGGCCGTGCAAGAGAATTTCGAGAACAGGGAAGAACAAGCAGCATGAGTGAAGAAGAACAACCGCAAGACCGACCGGCGCCGTCCGCGCCGCCATTGCCGAGGCCGCAGGTCAAGCGCCGCCGCGAGTGGCTGCCCTCGCTGATCTGGCTGATCCCGATCGTGGCCGCGCTGGTCGGCGTGATGCTGGTGGCGCGCATCCTGATGGAGCGCGGCCCCGAGATCGTGCTGACCTTCAAGACCGCCGAGGGCCTGGAGGCCGGCAAGACCGCCGTCAAGTACAAGGACGTGCAGATCGGCCTGGTGCAGAGCCTGCGCCTGGCGCGCGACCGCTCGCACGTGCGCGTGCTGGTGCAGCTCAACAAGGAGGCCGAGGGCTTCACTTCCGAAGACTCGCGCTTCTGGGTCGTGCGGCCGCGGCTCGACACCTCGGGCATCTCGGGCCTGAACACGCTGCTGTCGGGCGCCTACATCGGCGCCGACGCGGGCGTGTCGAAGGAAACCTCGGGCGAATTCAAGGGCCTGGAGGCGCCGCCGATCGTCACGCGCGACGACTCGGGCCAGCAGTTCCTGCTGCGCGCCGCCGACATCGGCTCGCTCGACGTCGGTTCGCCCGTGTACTTCCGCCGCATCAAGGTGGGGCAGGTGGCGGCCTACGAGCTCGACGGCGACGGCCGCGGCGTGACGCTGCGCGTGTTCGTCAACGCGCCCTACGACAAGTTCGTCGGCGTCAACACGCGCTTCTGGCAGGCCAGCGGCATCGATGCCCAGCTCAGTGCCAGCGGCTTCACGCTGCGCACCCAGTCGCTTGCGACCATCCTGCTCGGCGGCATCGCGTTCCAGGCGCCCGAAGACGCCATGGGCCCGCTCGCGAAGGAGAACACCGCCTTCATGCTCGCGCCCGACGAGGTCACCGCGATGAAGGAGCCCGACGGCCCCTCGCAGACCCTGCTGATGTACTTCAACCAGTCGCTGCGCGGCCTGGTGCCGGGCGCGCCGGTCGACTTCCGCGGCGTGGTGATCGGCGAAGTCAAGTCGATCGGCGTCGAGTTCGACCGCGCCGAGCGCGAGTTCCGCATGCCGGTGCTGGTGCAGATCTATCCCGACCGGCTGCGCCGCCGCAGCGTCGATCGCACGAACGAGAAGGAGCCGCGCTTCTCGCAGCAGGAGCGCCTGCGCTTCCTCACCGAGAAGGGCCTGCGCGCGCAGCTGCGCAACGGCAACCTGATCACGGGCTCGGTCTATGTCGCGCTCGACTTCTTCCCGAAGGCGCCGCCCGCAAAGATCGACCTGACCAAGAGCCCGATCGAGCTGCCGACCATGGCCAACAGCCTCGACGAGATCCAGTCGCAGGTGCAGGAGATCGCGAGCAAGCTCAACAAGGTGCCCTACGAGCAGATCGCGCAGGACCTGCGCACCACGCTGGCCACGCTCAACAAGACGCTGACCGCCACCGAGCAGACGGTGAGCCGCATCAACAACGACGTGACGCCCGAGCTGGCCGCGGCCATGAAGGACGTGCGCAAGACCGTGAACTCGGCCGAACGCACGCTGGCCGACGACTCGCCGCTGCAGCAGGACACGCGCCAGATGCTGCAGGAGCTCACGCGCGCCGCCGGTTCGGTGCGCGTGCTGACCGACTACCTCGAACGCCATCCCGAATCGCTGCTGCGCGGCAAACCGGACGACAAGAAATGACGAAGACGCACAGCCGAACCCTTCTCGCCGGCATCGCCGTGCTGGCCGCGCTCGCCGCGGGCTGCGCGAGCAAGCCCGACAGCTACTACACCCTCGCGAGCAGCGTGCCCGCGGACCAGATCGCCG
>NZ_JBZAYE010000892.1:0-2367 GCF_058244205.1 Variovorax sp. 20P10.2.4 | reverse complement strand
GACCGCGACTTCCCCAAGGTGGGCGGCAACCTCGGCAACCAGAACTACTCGAGCCTCGCGAAGATCGACAAGGCGCGCGTGGGCCAGCTCGGCGGTGCCTGGCTCAACCGCATCGAGGGCGGCACCAATACCGGCAACAGCCAGAGCACCACGGTGGTGGTCGACGGCGTGATCTACATCGAGTCGGCGCTCGGCAACCTGATCGCGGTCGACGGCAAGACCGGCGTCACCAAGTGGAAATGGACCACGCCCTATGGCGCGATCACGCGTCGCGGCGCGGCGGTCGCGAAGGACCTGGGCCTGGTCTACACCGTGGCCACGGGCAACCGGCTGGTGGCGCTCGACACGAACACCGGCAAGCCGGTCTGGATCAAGCAGTACCCGAGCAGCAGCACCGACGCCGACTACCAGGGCGCGGTGCAGAAGGTGGCGCTGGTCTATCACGACAAGCGCCTCTACGTGGGCACCAACGACGGCAACCGCGGCGCCGCCTTCTCGGCCGACGCGGCCACGGGCAAGGTGCTCTCCACCTTCTGGGGCGTGCCGCGCGTGGGCGAGCGCGGCTACGACACCTGGGGCGGCGCGCCCGAGTCGGACCGCACCGGCGCCACGCCGTGGATCCACCCCGCGGTCGATCCCGAGCTCGGGCTCGTCTACTGGACCTTCGGCAACGTGCGCGGCGGCTCCTCGCAGAACGGCTCCACGCGGCCGGGCCTGAACCTGTTCGCCAACTCGATCGTCGCGCTCGACCTCAAGACCGGCGAGTACAAGTGGCACTTCCAGTCGGTGCACCACGACATCTGGGACATGGACAACGTGATGTCGCCGGTGCTGGCCAACGTGAGGATCGCGGGCCAGGAGCGCAAGGTCGTGATCTACGGCAGCAAGACCGGCATGTACTACATCCTCGACCGCAAGGACGGCAGCGCGCCGCTGGGCATCGACGAGATGCCGGTCAAGCAGGACGCCCGCCAGGCGAGCTGGCCGACCCAGCCCTTCCCGCGCCAGGGCGCGTGGACCGAGACCTGCATCGTCGACCAGCCGCTGGGCACCGCGATCCCCGGCGACCCGAACCGCGCCGTGCCCAACTACCTCAAGGGCTGCCTCTACGACGCGCACTGGGACGTGCCGCTGCTGTCGATCCCGGGCCATGGCGGCGGCGCCAACTGGAACCACCAGTCCTTCAGCCCGCGCACCGGCCTGGTCTACACCGGCATGGGCTACGTCTCGGCCGCGCACTCGCTGACCGAGTCGAGCAACGGCCTGCGCCCGCCGGGCACCTACATGACGGGCGCGGTGGTGGCGGTCGACCCGAGCACCAACCTGGTCAAGTGGAAGAAGCCCATGCCCTACTCGCTGGCACACGGCAACGGCATCCTGAGCACGGCCGCCGACCTGCTGTTCATCGGCCAGCCCGACGGCAACCTGCTCGCGCTCGACGCGGGCGACGGCAGCGAGCTGTGGCGCTTCCAGACCGGCGCGGCCATCGCCGCGAGCCCGGTGGCCTACGAGATCGACGGCGAGCAGTACATCGCGGTCTATGCGGGCGGCACCAGCATTCCCTACGGCGACTCGGCGCCGCGCGGCGACTACCTCTGGGCCTTCAAGGTCGGCGGCACGGTGGCGCCGGCGGCCACGCCGAAGCCGCCCGAGGTGCGCCGGCCGGTGTCGGGCCAGGCGGTGGAAGGCGCGGCGCTGCCCACGCCCAACACCGTGTTCCTCGCGCGCGTGCAGACCGCGGCCAACGCGCCCGGCGCCAGCGAGAGCACCGCGGTCAACGCGATGACGCCGACCTGGATGCGCGTGCCCGCGAACACCACCGTGACCTTCACCAACCCCGCCGGCAATGCGAACCAGCACTGCGCCACGCAGTTCTTCGAGGGCCGCTTCGACTTCAAGCTCGCACCGGGCCAGTCGGCGCAGCACCGCTTCGACACGCCCGGCGAGTACTTCTACAACGACTGCCACAGCGCGCGACCGACCGGCAAGATCGTCGTGTACTGAGCCTGCGGGCGTTCCTCTTCCTCATTTCCCCCCACCTAGAAAGGAGCAAAGCGATGACCTGGAGCAAGCCCGCGTTCGTGGATCTGCGGTTCGGTTTCGAGATCACGATGTACATCGCCGCGCGCTGAGCGCGGCGCAACGAACGAAGGCCCCGGTGCGAACCGGGGCCTTTTTCGTTGGTGCAGGAAAGGAGCCGGGGCGGTTCAGCGCAGCCGCTCGCGCAACGGATCGCCGATCAGCGTGGCGCGGCGCGCGCCGCCCTTCGTGCTGCGCGACCACAGGCGCTCGTTGCCGAGGCCGTCGTCGGCCACGAACAGCACCGCGTCGCCGAGCGCGACGAAGCCCAGCGGCATCGCATGGCGC
>NZ_JBZAYE010000891.1:0-2378 GCF_058244205.1 Variovorax sp. 20P10.2.4 | reverse complement strand
CGCGGGCCAGCCCTCGGTGCTGCTGCTCGACGAGCCCGCGGCCGGCCTGCGCCACCTCGAGAAGCGCGCGCTGTCCGAGCTGCTCGGCCAACTGCGCGCCGAAGGCCTCGGCATCCTGGTGGTGGAACACGACATGGAGTTCGTGATGAACCTCGCCGACCGCATCACCGTGCTCGAGTTCGGCACCGTGATCGCCACCGGCTCGCCCGCCGAAGTGCAGGCCAACCCGCGCGTGCTCGAGGCCTACCTCGGCGGCGCCGACGACGAACTGCTCGAGGACGCATCGCGATGAGCCAACCCCTGCTTCAACTCGACGGCTTCTGCGTCGCCTACCGCGAGGTGGAGGCGGTGCACAGCGTGCGCCTGCACGTGAACGAAGGCGAGATCGTCACCGTGATCGGCCCGAACGGCGCCGGCAAGACCACGCTGCTGTGCGCGGCGATGGGCCTGCTGCCCTCCACCGGCAGCCTGTCGCTGCAGGGCGAGCGCATCGCGCGCCCCGGCGTCGAGGCCATGGTGGCGCGCGGCGTGGCGCTGGTGCCCGAGCGGCGCGAGCTGTTCGGCGAGATGTCGGTCGAGGACAACCTGCTGCTCGGCGGCTTCTACCAGTGGCGCAAGGGCAAGCGCGACCAGCGCGCGCGCATGGACGAGATCTTCGAGATCTTCCCGCGCCTGAAGGAGCGCCGGCCGCAGATGGCCTCCACGCTCTCGGGCGGCGAGCGCCAGATGCTGGCGATCGGCCGCGCGCTGATGGCGCGCCCGCGCCTGCTGATGCTCGACGAGCCCTCGCTGGGCCTCGCACCGCTGGTGGTGCGCGAGGTGCTGCGCGTGGTGGCGCAGCTGCGCAAGCACGGCGTGTCGGTGCTGCTGGTGGAGCAGAACGCGCGCGCCGCGCTGCAGGTGGCCGATCGCGCCTACGTGCTCGAGATGGGCGCCGTGGCGCTCGAGGGCCCGGCGCGCGAGCTGCTGCACGACCAGCGGATCATCGATACCTACCTGGGCATCGGCAAGAAGGACGACGCCCACTGACCAATGCCTCCCTCCCCCGCCGGGGAGGGCCGGGGTGGGGGCATGAAGGCCTCGACCTCCGCGCAGCCTCGAGCTCCGGGGCTGCACCCATCCCGACCTTCCCCCGCAGGGGAAGGCCCAACACAGAGATAGCAAAGGACCCAGCACCATGAGCACCACCCTCCAAAGCTACATCGCCGGCCGCTGGATCGGCCGCGAGGCCGCGCAGTCGCTGCGCAGCGCCGTCAACGGCCAGGCCATCGCCAGCACGCACGCCGAGGCGATCGACTTCGCCGAGGCGCTGGCCCATGCGCGCCGCGTCGGCATCCCGGCGCTGATGGCGCTCGACTTCCAGCAGCGCGCCGAACGCCTCAAGGCGCTGGCCAAGTACATCGCCGCGAACAAGGAAACCCTCTACGCCGTCTCGGCCCACACCGGCGCGACGCGCGCCGACGGCTGGGTCGACATCGAGGGCGGCGCCGGCACGCTCGCGGCCTACGCGGGCATCGGCAGCAACGAGCTGCCCTCGGGCAACCTGGTGCACGAGGGCCCGGCCTTCCCGCTCGGCAAGAAGGGCGGCTTCGCGGGCACCCACATCCTGGTGCCGCGCGGCGGCGTGGCGGTGCACATCAACGCCTTCAACTTCCCGGTCTGGGGCCTGCTCGAGAAGTTCGCGCCCAGCTTCCTCGCGGGCATGCCCTGCATCGGCAAGCCGGCCACCGCCACCAGCTACCTCACCGAGGCCGTGGTGCGACTGATCGTGCAGTCGGGCATCCTGCCCGAAGGCAGCCTGCAGCTGGTCATCGGCGGCACGGGCGACCTGCTCGACCGCCTCGAGGGCCCCGACGTCGTGACCTTCACCGGCTCGGCCGACACCGCCGCCAAGCTGCGCGTGCATCCGAACCTGGTGCGCCAGTCGATCCCGTTCAACGCCGAGGCCGACTCGCTCAACTGCGCGATCCTCGCGCCCGACGTCACGCCCGACGACGAGGAGTTCGACCTGTTCGTGAAGGAGGTGGCGCGCGAGATGACGGTGAAGGCGGGCCAGAAGTGCACCGCCATCCGCCGCGCCATCGTGCCGCGCCAGCATCTCGACGCCGTGGCCGAGCGCCTGCGCGCGCGGCTGGCCAAGACGGTGGTGGGCGATCCCTCGCGCGAGGAAGTGCGCATGGGCGCGCTGGCATCGCATGCGCAGCAGGCCGACGTGGCCGAGCGCGTGGCCGAGCTGCGCAAGGGCGCCGAGCTGGTGTACGGCGGCGGCGACGGCTTCTCGCCGGTGGGCGAGGGCACGGCCGAGGGCGCCTTCTTCGCGCCCACGCTGCTCCTGAGCCGCAAGCCGCTCGAGCACGACGCGGTGCACGACATCGAGG
>NZ_JBZAYE010000890.1:0-2383 GCF_058244205.1 Variovorax sp. 20P10.2.4 | reverse complement strand
TGGCGACGCGGGTGCGCCCCATGCCCGGCAGGTCGAGCACCGCCTGCGCGCCCGAGGCATCGAGCCGGGCGCCGGGCCGCACGATCACGTAGGCATCGGCCGAGGTGGCGACGGCCCGGTCGTGGTCGATCTCGCCGCCGATCGTGATGCGGCCGCCGCCATCCACGACGCCGTAGCTGCGCCCCTGCACGTCGGTGGCCGTGTGCGCGCGGCCCGACACGTCGAGCACCGCGTTGTCGCCGATCCAGATCGAGCGCTCGTGCACCTTGCCGTCGACCTCCGTGGTCGACACGGCCGGATCGACGAAGCCATGCTGCTGTTGGCGCACGTCGATGCTGCCGCCGTGCGCGACCAGCACGGCGTCGATGGTGATCTGGCCGGCGCCGCGCAGCGCGATGGCCTGCCCGGGATCGACCTCGATGCGCGCGCCGCGCCCCACGGTCAGCGGGCTGGCGGCCGGATCGATCTCGGTCAGCAGGTTGCGCCCGGCCTGCAGGCCGAGGCTCGCGCCCTTGCGCTGCAGCAGCACGCCGTTCGCGGCGTCCTCCTGGTAGAGCGGCGGAGTCCACAGCTCGAGGGCCCGTGCCGTGCCGCTGGCGGTCGCCACGTGGCGCGCGTCGTCCCGCAAGCGCAGCACGGGCATGGTCACGTCGACCTGCGTGCCCTCGGCCACGCTCAGGCCCTCGCTGCCGGCGATCTCGTAGGCGGAGAAGCCCTTGTCGAAGAAGCCGCCGCCCAGCACCAGGGTGCCCGGGCCGGCATCGGACGGCTGGTCGGACACCAGCACCCTGGCGGCCTCCAGCGCCAGCGTGCCGCCGCCCGCGACCCCGTGGCCGCGCAGCTGCGCCTCGGGATCGAGCTGGAGCGTGGCGGTGGGCGTGGTGGCGGCCAGGGTCACGCTGCCGCCCTTGCCACCCAGCGCCTTGCCGCCCGTGCGCAGCACGGCGCCGGACGACACGTCGATGACGCTCGCGCGCCGCAGCGCCACGTCGCCGCTGCCGCGGATCGACACGCTGCCGCCGTTGGCGTAAGCGAGGTCCTGCGCGGACGGGTCGAGCTCGAGGTTGCGCCACAGGCCGCTCGCGTCCAGCTTCACGCCCTCGGCCAGCGTCACGTCGCCGACCGCCGTCGCGGTGTTCACGAGGGTGTCGACACGGCCGCTCGTGCCCAGTTGCGACAGCACGTTGCCCAGCACGATGCTGCCGCCGCGCGCCGTCAGGTGGGCCTGCACCGCGACCTCGTTGCCGTACAGCGTGAGGTTGCCGCCCGCGGCCACCTGCAGCTCGGCATCGACCTCGATCCGGCCGCGCGCGGCGATGCGCACGGCGCCCAGCGCCATGCCGTTGAGCTGCGCGGTGTCCAGCACCAGCTTGTCGCGGCGTTCGGCCGGCAGCGCCGTGCCCAGGTCCAGCCCGGCCGCGATGCGCTCGCTCGTCGCGCCCAGTTCGACCCGCTCCAGCGTGGCACTGAGCACGTGGCTCACCTTGCCCGTGCTGCGGTCGAACATGGGCACATAGCCGCCGATGACCAGCTGGCCGCGCCGGGAGGCCGCGTCGTGCGACTGGTCGTAGCCATCGAGCCCCGCCTGCGGGGCCTGGGTCTGGCGCGCGCCCTGGAAGGCTTCGCTGACGATGTCGCCCTCGAGCACCGCCGCGGCGGTGGAGACGACCAGCGTGCCGGCGTCGCGCCCGACCGTGTAGCCGTTCTCCAGCCGCTTCTGCGGGCCGATCAGCGGGTTGTAGAAGAAGCCGGTGGTCTTGTCGCCCCAGCGCTTGTGCGCGTCCTCGAAGCCGCGGTAGAGCCCCTCGTAGCGCTGGTCGCCCGGCGCCTTCGACACTTCGTGGAGGCGGCCGTCCACGCCCTTGAGCCAGGTCTGGCGGATGAAGCCGGTCTGCACGTCGAGCGTGCCGCCCGAGAGGTTGATGCGCGAGCCGCCCTGCGTCACGAGCTCCGCGCCGCCGAAGCTGACGGTGCCGCCCTGCGCCATCCATTCGCCGACGCCATGGCCCTCGGTGCCCAGGTAGCCGCCCACCTCGAGCAGGCCGCCCGCGGTGTACCAGCGGTCGCTGGCATAGCCGTTGGTGCCCTTGGGCACGAAGACCAGGCTGCGCCGGTCGATCCACACGTCGTTGTTGTTGAGGCTCTTGCCGTCCCGGTTGAGCGGCGCATCGCGCTGCTCGTTGCCCTGGACGTTGACCTTGAGGTTGTTGCTCTCCATGGCCAGGTTCACGCCCACCGCGCCCGACACGTCGATCTGCGCGCGATCGCGCACCAGCGCGCGCCCGGCCGCGCTGACCGCGATCTGGCCGCCCGTGGCGAGCGTCAGGGAGTCGGCCTGGAAGTCGACCGTGCCGCCGCTGGCGATCTCGATGCGCGACTGGTC